>NZ_JAAGOG010000010.1:0-85165 GCF_010747425.1 Nostoc sp. UIC 10630 | reverse complement strand
CCCTGCCTCCCCGCGCCCTACCCCTCTGCCTCTTCTCATATTCCATAAATGAAGTTACTGCTAAGAAATATTAAAATTTCGGTTACAATAAGGCTGCATTAACTTTGATCGCAGCTGGGCGCAATAACATAACATGAAAAACCCACACTATAAATTTGTGGGTGTTATTATTGCTTTTTCTTCCAACAATAAGCTGCTGTCACCTTGGTATCACTTTGCCTAAACCGGAATTCTCATTAGAGAAAGTCTGGCTCTACAAGCTTCCTGCCCAAGTGGGTATAAAAGGAATCAAGCCTCTGTCTAAGAGTAGCAAACGTGGTTAATGCTAAGTAATTACCCAGAGTGACAGTGACAACAAAAGTAGTCCCGGCGGCTTTTGGCTTAGGGATAGCGGGTATTGCAGTTTGCCCATTCCGATTAAAATCGGGAAAAGTAGCTTAGGGATATTTGTCCGTAAAATTACTAACTGTAGACAAATACTGGTTTTTGAATCAAGCAACCTAACCTATGCCAGCGAATTCCTGGCCCGAAGAAGATTCTTATCAAGAGCTTGATCCGCTCAACTCCTTGTTGTCTGACCTATCAGTAGATGAGGAGTCAGTGTTAGAGACAGATCCTATGTCTCTACCATCCCGGTTTCAAGGTCGTAGAGGCAAAGCAGCTCTAGTCTTGACTATCGTCTGGAGTGGCACGATCGCTCTACATTTAGTTTCTTGGGCTTCCATATTTATTCTAGGACTGACCACCATTCTAGGATTTCATGCCTTGGTGGTCGTGTTTACTAAATCCCGTCGCTATCCAAAAGAAATACAGGGAGATTTGCCCTTTGTATCTGTATTAGTGGCTGCGAAAAATGAAGAAGCAGTAATTGCAAAATTAGTCAAAAATCTTTGTAACCTGGAATATCCAGGTGGGCAGTATGAAGTATGGATTATTGACGATCACAGCAGTGATAGCACGCCACATTTATTAGCAGAACTAGAACAGAAACACGAGCAACTGAAAGTATTAAGGCGTTCAGCAGAAGCTAGTGGCGGCAAATCAGGGGCGTTAAATCAGGTGTTGCCTCTGACAAAGGGCGACATCATAGCAGTATTTGATGCTGATGCCCAAGTGACACCAGATTTGCTGCAACAGGTAATACCTTTATTTCAGAGAGAAAAGGTGGGGGCGGTGCAGGTGCGAAAAGCGATCGCCAACGCTAAAGATAATTTTTGGACTAAGGGGCAAATGGCCGAAATGGCCCTTGATACCTGGTTTCAGCAACAGCGCACTGCCCTTGGTGGTATTGGCGAACTGCGGGGTAATGGTCAATTTGTCCGGCGTTCAGCCTTGGAAAGCTGCGGTGGCTGGAATGAGGAAACTATTACCGATGATTTGGATTTGACAATCCGCTTGCATTTGGATAAATGGGATATTGAGTGTGTTTTCCATCCAGCAGTGCAAGAAGAAGGTGTGACAAATGCGATCGCACTTTGGCATCAACGCAACCGATGGGCAGAAGGTGGTTATCAACGCTATCTGGATTATTGGGATTTAATTCTCAAAAACCGCATGGGAACGCGCAAAAGCTGGGATTTGCTGATTTTTATGCTGATTATGTATATCTTGCCTACAGCAGCTGTCCCAGATTTGTTGATGGCGATCGCGCGTCATCGTCCACCAATGTTAAGTCCCATTACAGGCTTGTCCGTTACCATGTCGATGGTAGGGATGTACACAGGTCTAACGCGCATACGTCAAGATCAGAAATTCTCACTTTCAACATATCTTCTGATGCTAGTGCAAACCCTGCGTGGCAGTTTATATATGTTGCACTGGTTAGTTGTCATGAGCAGTACTACTGCCCGGATGTCGGTAAGACCAAAGCGCCTAAAATGGGTGAAAACTTTGCATACGGGGCATGTGGAATAGCCCCTTTGGGGAATTAAAAATTAAAAATTAAAAATGCAAAATTATTTTTGGTAATTTTGCATTTTTTTATTCATCATCAACTTCTGATTCTTCTACCCACTCAGGTGTAGTTATGGAATCGGAGAATTCTGTTGAATCCTCAGTAAAACGGATAATTTGTCCGTTGAAGAATTCTGCTAGACGTTGAGCTGCGATCGCAACTTCATCAATTTCCCAATCAGGTGCGGGTGTTCGCTGTGGCGGTGGAGGCAAAGTTTGCGCCCCATTTCTATTTGCCCCATTTCCATTTGCCCCGTTTCCATTTACCCCATTTCCATTTACTCCATTTCCATTTACTCCATTTCCATTTACTCCATTTCCATTTTTTGCTAGCGGCTCGGTTCTTAGTGGCGCTGGCGTTGCTGGCTGTGGTACTGGCGCTGGAGAAATTTGCTGGTTGTAACTAGGAGTAGCTGGTTGCTGAACGCGACTAGAGTCTTTTGGCGGAGGATTTTTTTTAGCTGAAGTAGAGTTTGAAGAAATTCCTTTTTCTATATTTATCTGGATTTCACGCTGGAAAGTCTGCTGGAAAGCTGCCGTAATCATCGGTAGATAAGATTTACCCTTGTCATACCATGCCTGTTTGATAGCAATTCGAGCCATAACACCGTCGAACTCTATAAGTTGGCTCATTTGACGCAGCATTTCTTGCCTTGATTTTGGCTGGAGGTTAGCCAGCACCTGTTGCCAAACCTGAGTTAAATCATATTGTGCTTCTCCAACAACTTCTGATGTTACTGCTTCAACGCTCGCAGGCAATACGGTTACAGGTTCTGGGGTTGGTGGTGAAACTGAGTTAGGAGCAGAATTGTGATTTGTTTGCTGTTCAACTGCGCCAGATGAAGTGACAGGCTGATTTTGGGCAATCGCTACATGATGGTTTGTAGTCACTGAGCCTTGTCGAAGTGTAGAATTATGATTTGTTTGCGGTTCCGCTACCGGTAAAGAAGAGACTGCATGATTTTGGGTAACTGCTGGAGGATAGCTTGGAGATACAGCAGGTGGGTTAACTCGCGGCGCGATATTTGGAACTTGTGGTTGAATATTTGCCGTCGCACTGGGTAACAATCCTAGTAATGTTACTTCCAACCATAAACGCGGCTGGGTGCTGTTTTTAATTTGTACTTCAGCTTTTCGTAGGTGTTCCTGTCCCGCCAAAATCATGGTCATATCGAAGTATTGAGCAAACTCAACCAACGCCGTCCAGGTTTGCTGAGTACAAGCAACCAAATCGTGGCGGTTGGGTGCTGTTTTGGCTATGAGTAAATCGCGGTAGAATGCAGCGAGATTTTGCAGAAGAGTTAGGGGTTCTCGACCACGATCAAGAATTGTGTGGGTACTGTCAAGAACTGCTTCGGGTTTATCTTGAGCGATCGCATTTAGAAGTTCCAGCAAGTCCTGTTCGCTTACCGTCCCGACCAAATCCCAAACTCTATCTGGTGTCACTTCACCCGCTAACAAACCCAATTGATCGAGCAAACTTTCGGCATCTCGCAACCCTCCCTGAGAAAGTTGGGCTACCAGGGTTACAGCTTCGGGTGAAATATAAATGCTTTCTTTAAAGGCGATCGCACTTAAATGCTTAACCATCACCTCTAATTGAATACGTCTAAAATCAAACCTTTGACAGCGCGAAATAATCGTTGGTAACACCCGTTGCGGGTCTGTTGTCGCCAATACAAAAACTACGTGTCTCGGTGGTTCTTCTAGGGTCTTAAGTAGCGCGTTGAATGCCTGAGTACTGAGCATGTGGCAATTATGTACCAAAAGCCCGTTTGCTACAAAGTTATGATTATCTGCTACTTCAATGTCATAAACTCGCTCAACCCCAGCGAGGTGAACAGATTCGACTGTCTCCAAACTTGTAATCCATCGAGGGAATGGAATATTGTTTAAGGTCTGCGAGCCATTTTCTACTGGTGCTTGCGCCCATCTGAATGTAGTGGTATGTTTTGCCTGTACTACTTCTGGTATAAAACTTTGTTGCGGCTGAATATCCCATTGCTGTAAGCCAACTGGCGATAAGTTGATTTTCTGCGCCGGAGAATCCTTCTGTATGCAATTGAATTTGTGGACTTCCTTGTGGACTGAGACTGAGTGAGCCATCATCCATGTACCACCAAGCAAGTCCTTCTGGGGTAATTCGATTAAGCCAGTCCATAGAGACGAGCTTTTTATCCCCATTTGGTTTAACGATTTCCCAGACATCTTTGAGTTGGGGATGACAAGCGGTGTTACAGGTAACTGATATGTTTCCGTATCCTTTGTTACCTGTAATTCGCAGTTTTGGACGCAATTCTTCAAGGCGATAAGCTTTGTATTCCAACCATTCTTGCTGCTTTTCTGAGTGTGTCCAACACAATCTGGGGAATCTGCTGTATTTATTGGGATAACTGATAGAGCAATCTCCAAGTAAGGTTCCGTAGATAAGTCCAAGTGCGTTTGGCTGGATAACTGCCGCATCCGCAAGGAATTTTTCTGTTCTAAGTTCCCAGATTCCGTGTCCTTTTTTATATGGATGTTTTTCCCAACGAGACTGGATGCTGATGATTCCTCGTCCTTTTTTTTGTAAAAAGGTTGGGATATCGAGCTTTTCTCTGCACCCGCAAGCACAGAAGGGTCGGAGTAATTCGGCTTGTTTAAGGATAGATTCCAAGTCGTATGATTTTTGCCCAGATGTATTGCCTTTAAATTGGTGTCCCCTAACAAATCTTCGGGTGCGTCCATCGATACCAAATTTGTAAATGAGGATGCCGCATCCACATTCACAGGGGATAGTATCTTCACTCCTTCTTTTACGTCCTTTGCTTGTAGCCATCCCTGATTTGTCCTAATTAAATGATTACCCGTACATCTAATTTCTCGATTAGTTGTTTTGATAACCAGGGTTTGTCTTTCCCCTTGATCTAACCACCTGACAACTTTCTTGAATTCCCACTTACCTAATGAGTCGTTGTAACTCAGAACCTTCTTGTCTTTAATTTTGGGATCATCAATTCTTTGAAGTCCCTCATCAGTCAAAACCAGAGAATCTCCAGTTAGGCATTCATCTATTACATAAACCTTGTAACGACACTGCACAGGGGCAAACTGGGCTTTTTCAATCAACTCGCGGATATTATCGACACCAGTGTTACTAGCAGCATCGATTTCAATTACATCTAAGGCGTAACCCTTGGTGATTCCTTGACAAACATCACACACGCCGCAGGGTTCAGCAGTGGGCCGATCGCTTTTGAGACAATTGAGAGATTTAGCTAAAATCCGGGCACTAGAAGTTTTCCCCGTACCTCTTGGCCCTGTAAATAAATAGGCGGGGGCAATTTTGGATGTGCCGATCGCATTCGTGAGGGTTGTAGCGATCGCCTCTTGTCCCACCAGTTCAGCAAAACTTTTGGGGCGATATTTGTGGTGCAGGGGTTCGTAAGACATGGAAAAATAGACTTCAATGCCTTTCAACGTTAATTAGTAGCACCGAGTCGAGTTTGGGATTCAATTATTTTAAACTCTCGTACCTGCTTTGTTTATCGATGTTGCCATAGCGCTTACACTCAACTAATGCCGTCAATTTTGGCACTCAGGAAAGCAAGCAACTAGATCATAATTCTTTACTATGATTTCAACATCAATGTATCGGAATTATAGCATAGCATTTAGTACATTTGTTCTCATCAAAAGTAGGAAGTAGGGAAAAAAGAACTAATGACAAATGACAAAGAACTAACGCTATAGTCCAGTGCGATCGCTACAATTTTAGGATAAGCAAAACTCGATGGTGCAGCAGATGCTCAAGCGGCTATTTCAATGGCTCAAAAAGCTTTTTCAGAGCTTGTTCGGTGGAAAACAGAATGTCTCAAAATCTAGGGGGAATATCCCAAAAGAACCAGCCCCACCCCTAAGCGATACGGATCTGGAATTTCTCTTCACCGAGCTGTTGCAAGGAGTACATCAAGCACGAGGGGAAGCCTGGGCACAAAAGTGGCTGCATAATATTGAACATCGGATTACAACTGAAGATTGGGTTCAGTGGTTAGGGCGCTTTGGTGAAAAATTGCTAGCATCACCGACACCGAATAACGAAATAGCCGCACGGTTAGTACAACTCGGTGAGTTGGACATTGGAGAAATCGGAGATGTTGCCCATAGTATTGGAATGCAGTTATTGACGCGCAATCAAGGCGAACCAATTTGGGAATATGAAGGGCCAGACGCTTTTAGCACGACTTTACAATCTGAGACAACCGCCCCCATATCAGAGTCAGTAGATGCGCCAGAGAATTCCCCAGAGGGAGAATATCAAACTGTCACCTTAGAAGAGTTGTTTGTAATGTTGCAAGAGGATGAAAACTTACGCCAGCAGATTGCTCAACAGCTTGCCGTTGAGACAGATGATCCACAACTGCTTGTCCAGGCATTGATCAATCAATTGTATCCTGCTGGTCAATCGACTACAGAGCAAACAGAAAATTAGTCGAATCGAGAATTGTAACGTTGTAATGCTTTACTCTTGAATTTTGGTATATTTTTTGCTAACCTGCGACGGAAGCGCTGTCCCGATCTAATGGATTTTTACGTAATTGATGATTTTTTTAACACAACGATGGCTACAATCTAGAAAAACAAAATCCAATAGTGTGGCAGATGCTCAGGCGGATATCGCAGTCGCTTAAAAGGCTTTTAAAGCGCCTCATTGAAAGTAAGCAGGCTAGTTCTCTCAAGGGTGCGAGAGGACACAATCTGGTGGAGGTACTACCAGAACTAACCAATGCTGATCTGGAACAATTGTTTATCCAATTGTTAGAAGGCGTGCATCAAGCACGAGGACGACAGTGGGCATTGAGGTATCTGCAACGGGTTGAAAATCGGATTCCGGCTGAACGCTGGATAGATTGGTTGGTGATGTTTGGCGAAAGCTTACTAGCTTCACCTGCACCGAATCCTCTTTTAGCATCACAAATGGTGCAATTGGGGGAACTTGGTGTTGGCAGAATTGGAGATGTTGCTTATGACATTGGCATCCGCATGATGCAAAACTCACCTATACAGATAGAGGATGAGGAGAATTATCCAGAAGCGGGCTTAGAAATTACTCCTGAACAATATGGGGTAGAAATCGCTCCTGGGGAAGAACTGATCGGCAATTTAGGCGAGCAGTTATGGGAGCATGATGAGCCAGATGTCGTAGAAATTACTCCCGGGGAAGAACTGATCCGTAATTTAGGCGAGCAGTTATGGGAGTATGATGAGCCGGATGTCGTAGAAATTACTCCTGGGGAAGAACTGATCCGCAATTTAGGTGAGCAGTTATGGGAGTATGATGAACCAGATGTTGTAGAAATCACAACCGATGAAGAAATTATCCCAATTTCGCCTGGGCAAGAGCTAATTCGTAGCTTAGGTGAGCAGTTATGGGAATATGATGTGCCAGCTGTTGAACCAATCACCTCAGCATCTGAAAATGTCTCTTTTGAGGAAAGATTCACCGAAAATTTAGAGGAACTGGTATTGGAGTATGAAAGGGAAGAAGCCCAAGCCACAATACTCGAAAATCTCCCTCTCCCCGCAAAGGAAGATTCAATCACCTCATTAGCCCAACTGAGGTTCGATGATGAAGAAGTTGTTCAAAGTACAACAGGAGTAAATCTCCTTTCTACTAGGCCAAGAAGTGAATTAACACCTTCTCCCTCAGTGGAAAACTGGGATAGCGCTTTGACAAATTTAGAGCCAAATGTAGCTAATACATTAGATGAGTTGTGGGTGAAATTGGATCAAAGTACCAATTTAGTCCAGCAACTTGCTTCTAACTTGGCAGTTCAAAGCAGTAATTCTCCCGGTATTATTGAGCGACATAGCGATAATCCGATTACCAACGCTCAAGGATGGTTTTACCAAGGTCTAAGCCAAGCGAAAACAGGTGATTTGTTAGGCGCGATCGCATCTTACGATCAAGCTATTGAACTTCAACCAGAAGTCTCAGAGTATTGGTTTAATCGAGGCTTGACACTGTTCCATTTAGAACGTTTTGAAGAAGCGATCGCATCTTACGAAACCGCCATAGAACTAAAATCCGACTTCTACAAAGCTTGGTACAACCGGGGTGGAACTCTCGGAGAATTAGGATATTTTGAAGAAGCGATCGCTTCTTTTGACAAAGCTATAGAAGTCAAGCCAGACTACCAAGAAGCTTGGTCTAGCAAGGGTTTGGCGCTACTGAAGTTAGGTTGGCTACCAGAAGCTATTTATAGTTACGATCAAGCACTGCATTTGGAACCAGAAGACCAGGAAAATTGGTATCACCGAGGGATAGCCCTAGCTGTAGGCGAACAATTTGCAGAGGCGATTATATCCTACGACAAAGCCTTAGAAATTAACCCAGAGTACCACGAAGTTTGGATAGACCGGGGTGTAGTGCTGTTTAATTTAGGAAGGTGGTCAGAAGCGATCGCCTCCTGGGATAAAGCCCTTTCAGTTCAAGCCGACTTCTACTTAGCTTGGTACAACCGAGGTATAGCATTAGACAACTTAGGTCGTCGCCAAGAAGCGATCGCTTCCTATCGCCAAGCGATTGCCATCAAACCCGACTTCCACCTAGCTTGGTATAATCAGGCAGTAGCGCTGTTTTATTTAGAACAATTTGCCGAAGCGATCGCTTGTTATGATCACGCTTTGGAAATTAAACAAGATTATTGGGAAGCTTGGATTGGTCGGGGAACTGCGATCGGTAATTTAGTAAATTCTGACGCATTGCTGAATTTGTCGAGTAATATAACGGCGGCAAATCCCGCCCTACAACAGGGCGGCTACGAAGGAAAATTAGCCAGCTACGAAGAAGGGTTAAAACATCTACGGACAGATACCCATCCAGAAGGTTGGGGTAGATTGCATTTAGCGATCGCTAATACTTATTACGATCAAGGCAAAAAACATCCCAATCCTCGCGATTATTGGCGCAAAGCTGCATCTGAGTACCATCAGGCTCTGTTAACCCTGACACTAGAATATTTTCCCCTGTTCCACCTAGAGGTTTTGCAATCTCTCAGCAAAGTACTGATGGGTTTGGGACAAACAACACAAGTTCAAGAATTGCTGCAACGCGGTACAGATTTATTGCGACAATTGCTGAGTGAAGAAACTCGCTCAGACGAAAGTAAAAAACAGCTAGCTTTGAAATTTGCAGGCTTTGATCAATTGGCAGTTGATTTAGCAGTAGAGTCTGGTGATTTAGTTGAGGCTTGGGAAATTGCTGAACAAGGCAAAAATGCTTGTTTGAACTGGCTACTTTCGGGCTGGAATAATAATATTTACTCGCCCTATTATGGTGCAATTCAACAACTATTTAATCCTACAACAGCAATTATTTACTGGCATATTAGTCCAGTCGCCCTACATACTTTCATTCTCAAAGACCAAGCGCCATCACCGATTCTCCTGTTTACACCCATGCAAGATACAGGGGCAATACCTTTAGGAGAAGACGCTATTCGTCTCAATGAATTGCCGCTACCTGAAGCAGTGCAACGCCTAATTGAATTTGAAACTTGGCTAGAAGATTGGCATCAACAATACCAAGAATATCGCACCACAGCCCAAGACAAAGAAAGTAAAAGCCAGCATTCTTGGCGAGTGGATATGGAACAGAAGCTAGTGCAGTTGTATGGCATCTTGAATATTTCCACAATTGCCCAAGAACTCGAAGGCATCACCCAACTGGTTTTAATTCCTCACCGCGACTTGTACAGATTGCCCATTCATACCCTTTTCCATCTTTCTTCCCCATCCCAGGAAGAGTTGCCGAATGTGGAGTCTAATTTCACCGTCACCTATTTACCTAGTGCCCAAATAGGTTTATCAATAAGAACTGAAGATATTTGGCAATGGCAAAATCAGTTATTGCTCAGTGTTGAACATCCTGAAAGTGCAGGTTATCCTCCACTAAAATTTGCCAAACTCGAATCTGAAGTTGTGAGCCAGATGTTCAATAATATCCAACGAATTCAGGGAGCAGAAGCTACAAAAAATATTGTTGAAAATGCCTTGTTTGATAATTACAACATTTTTCATTTTACAGGTCATGTCACTAATAATTTAGCTGAACCCAAAAAGTCAGAATTAGCATTAGCAGGTGAAGAAAAACTGACTCTAGATGAAATCTATCACCAAAATCTATCAACTTACAACCTGATTACTCTCTCTGCGTGTGAAAATTTAAGTACTAGTAACCACACTATCAGCAGTGAATATGTGAGTTTAGCCAGTGGTTTTGTAAGTCAGGGTGTGCCTCATATAGTTAGTACTCTCTGGAGTGTAGAATCTTCAGCTAGTGCCTTGGTAATGATAGAGTTTTATCGGAGATTACAGTCTAATAAATCAGCAGTTACTGCCTTAGCGGAAGCAACACGGTGGCTGAAAGAACTAACTGCTGGAGAACTAACAAAATGGTATGAAGATATTTTGAATAATCTGCATCCTGAAGAATTACGCATTCAAACTTATTTAGCGACGCAACTATATAGAAATAGTAAAATGGCATCAGATAAAAATCTTTATAATCATCCTTACTACTGGGCAGCATTTACGATTACGGGTAAGCCTAATTAATACTTTGAGGTAGGGGCAATTCATGAATTGACCCTACCTCAAAATTTTTACTTTTAGTTTATAAACCTTTGAATTAACCTCAATCTAACTCTCTGCGTCCTTCCAATGCCCTTGCCAGGGTCACTTCGTCGGCGTATTCCAAATCACCACCTACAGGCAAACCAAAGGCAATCCGCGTCACCTTGGTAAACGGTTTCAGTAGCTGACCTATATATAGTGTTGTTGTTTCCCCTTCTACACTCGGACTAATTGCCAAAATCACTTCTTGAGGTTTTTGCTGATTTACCCGTCGCTGCAAAGCCAGTATATTCAACTGTTCTGGCCCAATTCCATCAATTGGAGAAATTACCCCACCTAAAACGTGATATTTGCCTTTGTATTCGCGGGTTTTTTCCAGCGCAATTACATCGCGGGGATCTGCTACGACACAGATAGTATTGTTGTCACGGTTAGCATTGCGGCAGATTTCACAGACAGGTTCAGCAGATAAGTGGAAGCAAACAGAACACAAGCCTATCTGTTTTTTGGCTTCAATTAAAGCTTGTGCCAAAGCTTCTACTTCTGCTTCTGGACGCTTCAAAATATGCAAAGCCAGTCTTTGGGCAGATTTAGGGCCAACTCCCGGCAGGCGTTGCAATTGCTCAATTAACCGTGCTAAAGGGCGTGCGTAAACCGTTGTCTTATCTCCAGAATGTTTTACTTTAACTATGATGACATTTTTCAGGTACTTCCATCTGTCTGGTATGGCGTTTATTATGGAAGCTTTTGAGCCTATCAAGTTGGCGAGGTTAACTGTGAAGTGCGATCGCTTACTTTAATCAATGTAAAATTTAGTCTGTAATTTAGTTGCCTAGTAAATACACGCACATACAAATATTTATGTGTATATTTTATTTACATCTGAATAATTTTTATTTATTGGGGTGATAGCTATTTTGTAGAAGTGGCTCACATTCAACAAAACAATACGTTTGATTTTAGACAATTAATCTAGCAATGACACCTTAGCGTAGCGAGGCAAAGTCCAGCCAAATTAAATTTTGCATCTTCCGAAATAGCCTATTTCAGAATTGTATTTAAAATGTGTAACCTCAATTAATTCAAACAAAATAGATGAATTGTTGATTGAGTATTCTCAGGAGTTTATGTTAGAAAGAACACTTGTACTTACTTTGATCGGTATGATTAGTCTGCAATATTCATCCAATTTATTCAGATAATCATCCAAAAAATAGATTAGTACATCTTTTAAGTTGCACGAATCTAACAAACAAGCACGATTTTATACATTAATCTATCTCCTATGATTGCCCTAACAAAGACATTATTAAAAACAGTATCAGAACCAGAACAGCTAGAGAATATTGATTTACTTAACTCAAAGCGAGCTAATTTTTTACAAGAAGTAATTGAAGGCTTAGAAGACGGTATATTAATTTTAAGCCAAACTGGTGAATTAGTACATAGTAATGCGTCTGCTAATCGCCTTTGTTGCCAATTCAATCAAGACAATTTTAACCCGAATTTTGTACCGCCAGCTATCTGGAATCTTTGTGAATCTTTACTCAGTAGCCGATATTTGTTTTCTGATAAACTTCTGATTTTGTCGGATGAAATTGTACTTGATAAATCAAATATTTTTCGGATTAGGGTGAGACTGCTAGATTTAGATGGGTTTGAAGTGCCTTGCTTATTAGTTACTATAGAAAACCAATATGAATCTGTAAAAAATGTAGCACTCACTGAAGTTAAAAAATTTGACCTTACGCCACGAGAAGCGGAAATTTGGTTTCTCTATAGAAGTAACTACAGCTACAAAGAAATTGCTATGAAGCTTTACATCACCATAAACACCGTGAAGAAGCACATGAAAAACATTCACACTAAGCGACAAGCAAGCTTTTCTGATAATTGAATGATAGGACGGTAATAAAAATCGATTCGTAAAATTCAATAGATTATTAAATTATTAACCTATTATCCACAAACAAGTATTTTATGAATCAATCTTTGATTGTTCTTTAAATAAAAAATACTAGCCCTTGCTTTCATACAAGGGTAGTTATTTTAACCTCTATCCTGCCTAATTTTAGTGTTGATGCAGATTTTAACTAAGGAGAATCAGGGGTTTTTTGCAGACGTAATAAGGTATTGTAAACCTGCTGTTTTAAAAGATCGTTATTTTGTAGTTCTATAGTGATTTTGTTAAACTGATCAATGCTCAAACCATTATCTTGAACAATTTTTTGAGAGTTATTACAGTAATTTACTGCGATATCTTGAGCCTTTCTCGGAAGACCGTTTATGCTGTTAGAATCGTTACAAACAATTTTGGGAACTTCTCCATTGCCAATCAGGTTTTTAATAGTTTCAAAAGCCTTTTGACGTGCTGGTTCCATTGCTAGCACTGCTTGAGCGTAGCTGTCAATTTGAGTATTGTTAGCTATTGGTGATGCAGTTTGACCATAAGCTTTTGAATTAACTGAAAAAGCGTTGGAAATGACACTCGCAGTAGCGATCGCGCCGAAAAAGAATGATTGGCAAAGGATTCGCTTTCGGCTGGATCGGGAAAAGAAATTGGAAATTTTATTCATATAGTGTGTGACACAAAACTACATCAGGGATATTATAAGAACTTTGAATTATTTTCGGAGTTGGAAGTTCCAGCAACTGTTCAATACATCAAGTTTTTATATTTGATTGTCAACTTCCTTGGCATACTTGACAAAGTTCGATGACTTTAGTCTGAAAGGTTGACATTTCTGATGCTCCTTGCTTAAGGCTCACTTCTAATTCCAATAGTAGAGGTAAGCAGGAGATTAACTGTTGCACAGAAAGCAGTTTGATTTCTTGTTGTAAGAAGTAGATCCGCTTGGGATTACCGATATCAGCAGCACTAGCGATCGCTTGTTGGTTGCGCTCACCACTTTCTATCATAATCTTGACCCATAGCCAGGTGCGAAATTGTCCAATCAATGTGGCCACTATCCGTAATCCCGGCTCGGAAGCATTGATCATATCTGCCAAGGTTGTCAAAGCTTTCGCTGTATCTCCTATTCTGATTGCTGCTGCTAATTGTAAACTATTTTGAGTAGTATTTCTTACTAACTTTGTAACGGTATCTACGTCTAAAGGCTTATTGCTACCGTGGGCATATAACCGTAATTTCTCTATTTCATTGTAGAGCAATCGCGTATCATTTCCGACGGATTCTGCCAACAGTTGGGCAGTATTGGCAGTCAGTTTTACGCCCACAGTCTGGGCTACTTGATTAACAGATTGCACTAGTAATTCGGTTTTCCAAGGGGGGATGAGGGGAAATTCTCGGAATTCGGTAGCAAATTGTTTTAACAATTTCGTGGATTTGAGGCGTTCATCTGGCTTGTTGCGGCTGCTGAGTAATAAAAATGAGTTTTCGGGAATGACAGATAGCGATCGCACCAGTTCCGCTAAGACATTCTCTGGACAGTGCTGACACAGGGTTGTATTTATCAGCCATACCAAGCGCCCACCAGCGCCGAAAGTGGGTGTCATCACCTGATTTAACCCCTGGATAGCAGCATCAGCTTGATCTGGGGTGAATGCAGTGTAATTAAAACTTATCCAATTGGGATCGAGAACGCGATCGCGCAAAACAGCGATCGCCTTTTCCATCGCAAAATCATCTTCACCCCAGTAAACATAGATTGGCATAGATAAACCCCTCACCGATGGGCATTGGAGAAGAATTCTTAAAACTTTTAACTCCTAACTACTAACTTCCTCAGCCTCAAAAACTAAATACTTTTAAAATCATTCTCTTATTCGGGGTAATTTTCCCTAAAATCTATCAAGTGAGAGCGTGAGGCTATGAAGATTGGACGACAACTATCAAACTTACTTAAATCGGTTAGCACGACTGACGCTGCCAGAAGCCTACAGATCCCAAGCCCAGCATATTCAGGAATCTTCTAAATTTCAGCCAAATTCTGGCTTGAGAGAAGCAGCGTCTTTTCCTGGGTATACGCTAATTACAACGCCTGCGGCAGAAGAAGAATCAGAAAATTCTGCTTTCTATGCCAAATTACAGACTTACCAACAGGAACTTTTGCAGTTGCCTGTAAACCGTAATTTGATTATACCTGTACCTCCTGCTAGCTTCCATGTAACTTTAGCGGATTTAATTTGGGATCATGCTTACCTTGATGCCCGCGAAAAGAATCCCAAATTTGACGAGGAGTTACCCTCTTGTTTGGCCGAAATATTTCAGCAATATCAACAATTGATGACAAATAGGAGTCATCCAATTAAATGGCAAATGCTGGGACTGATACTGATGCCAAGAGCTATAGCCGTTTGTTTAGTACCTCAAGATGAAAGCTGCTATGAGGAAATTATTAAATTCCGCCGAACAATTTATCAAAATCCCAAGTTGATTGCCTTGGGTATTGAGCAGCATTATCATTTCACTGCCCATGTTACATTAGCCTATTTTGGGGAGGTTTCATCTGACTTAGACCGCACAAGTTTCAGCACAAATCTTTCGGAATTGAACGAAAAATGGCTGTTTAATTTGCCAGAATTTTTGATCAATCGCGTCGAATTACGAAAATTTGACAACATGACACACTATTATCGTGAACCAGACTGGCCGATTTTAGATTTTTAAGTCATTAATTAGTAGTTAGTAGTCAGTAGTTTCCACTCACTGACCACTAACTACTGATTATGATTTTGTTTTTTAGGTAAATAAAATTTCTCGCCTAAAATTTAGGCTCTTGATATACGAGATAAACAGCTTCTAAAAATACATCGGGTGTAACAGCTTCTGGCAAGCTTTCTAAATTAATAATAGCTACTACTTGCTCGGCTAACTTTAGAGATAGTGAGGCTCTTGCCTTTAATGACATTGCAGCCCGTCGCTGCAAATATTCACGAATAACTGCAAAATCATCGGGCAATAATTTCGATAAATCGGCGATTTGGATTAACTGTTCATGAAGTTCCTTTGCTTGTTCTGAAATGGTCAATGTCGCAGATGCAATGGTTGTTTCAGCTTGAATTACAATTGTACCGGCAGCCAAATCACCTAAACGCTTTTCACGACTACCCAACATAATTAAAAAAGCGCCAATAAATAAAGTTTCATCAAAGGGTCGCAATAGGGCACGGAGAGTTGCTTGTTGTAACCCAATTAGTCTGCCATCATCTCGAACTACGCGAATTTTAGCAACCCGTTTCCCAGGGGTTTGCCCAAACCATAATGTTTCAAAAAATACAAAATAGCTGATGTAAATTGCAAAGGCAATAATGAAGAAAATTGCTAACAACCAAATATCTAAATTTGGTAAACTCGTAAAAAAGTCTTCAAGGAAATTTACCAGTTGCGTTGAAAAGACAGTCCAGGTAAAGACAAACAAAAGCAAAGTTATACCCAACACTGTATAGTCAATCAGCAGCGCTAAAGCTCGATTACCAATTCCCGCTAAAGTAAATTCCAACTCTACACTTTCTGGAGTCTGGAATGTGATGCGATTAAAAAAGCGCATATTTTAACCAATTGAAAATTAATAGAGTTGAATTAAGGCGTTAAGTTAACGAAAATCTTGTGTAGGAGGTTGTCTTAACTGCAAACCCAAACCCTCACGCCGAGTCCGCAAGTCCAAGTATAAAACAGCTTTTAGTGCTTGCCAGAACGGCATGATCAAAACTCCACCTACTAAGCTGCCAATCACAGAAATAAAATACACAATTCCGTAGATGACAGTACCAGGCTCAAGCTTGATGAGGAATAAGCTAGGTACATAGTTTAATACAAACACTAATGGCAGTGTAACGAAAAAAGCAACTAAAACAACGCCCTGAATGCGAAGTACCGAGGCTTTAGTTAACTCCCAACTTCTAGCAACACTTTCGCCACCATTAACATTTTCTTCAACTGCTAGCGGTACCTCAGCTACTATCCAACGAGAGTAGAACCAGGTTAGTCCCAACAGTAAAATAATTACCATTAAAATTATTGTCAATGTGGTTGTGACTATAACACCCGCAGTACCTAATATCCCTCCCAATAACGCTACTAGCAAAGCAGACAGAATACCACCTACGATCGCCAATCCTAAATAAACTACCAGCAAAGATAATCCTACCTGAAACCCAACTCTTAAAAATGACCAGAGACGCGGATTAACATGGCTGCTGGCGGCTTGGACACTTTCAGGTTGGTAAATCAATTCTCCAAAAGCCAAGCGTGAAATTAGTCCAGAGATGGCTGCATATTTTGCCCAGCCATAAATCGGAAGGAGAACCCACAAGTGAGCGATCGCAGCCAGTTTCAGATAAGTCTTAAGATGAGAACGATACAATCGCACCGCAGCACTGACAACATTTCCTACACTCAGTGGTTGTATCTGGCCGGAAGATCCAAAATTTTCAGACATAATGGCAAATTTCCCTTGAAACTACGGAGATCAATTTGAGGCTATCTTAAGCTAAGTTAAACTCAGTGTTCCCAAAATTCATGAATATTCAACGTTGGATTGCGCGACGAGAACCAAATTGGCAACGTCTGGATGCCTTATTAAAGCAGATAGAAAAAAAAGGGCTAAAGTCTCTAAGGGCAGCAGAAATTAGAGAGTTAGCGAGTTTATATCGTTCAGTAGCGGCAGATTTGGCTCGTGCCCGTACCCAGCAAATCGGCAATACTTTGATACAAAGTTTACAATCTTTAACAACTCGTGCCTATACGCAGATTTACCAAGGTTCGCGGCGACAGGAATGGCAGGCAATCCTAGAATTTTACAAATGGGGATTACCCGATGTAGTCCAGAAAACATTTGCATATATTGCTGTAGCCACGGCACTGTTCCTACTGGGGGCACTAGTGGCTTGGTGGTATTCTTGGCAAAACCCCAGCTTTATGGCTTTGATCGTACCTGAAAGTTTGATTACCAAGGTGCGAGATGATCATAAATTATGGATGGGGTCAATTGTCGGTGTTGAACCTCTGGCATCCAGCAGTATCACAATCAATAATCTCTCAGTATCCTTTGGTGCTGTTGCCGGTGGCATCACTGTCGGACTATATACAGCGTATTTGATGATTTTTAATGGCTTATTAATTGGTGCTGTTGGCACTTTAGTTGGTCAAAATAATCTGGCTTATCCTTTTTGGGGCTTTGTGTTTCCGCATGGTTCCTTAGAATTACCCGCAATCTTTTTTGCTGGGGGTGCAGGATTTTTATTAGCAAGAGCAATTTTATTTCCTGGTAAATATCGCCGTGGAGATGCACTGAAATTTTATGGTTCTCAGGCGGTGCAGCTAGTATTTGGCATTGTACCAATGTTGATTATTGCTGGTACGATCGAAGGCTTTTTTTCACCTAATCCGAGCATACCTGATGTAATTAAATATTTGGCAGGAACGGGATTATTTATACTTTTAGTAATGTATTGTAGACGCAAGAAAGTATGAAATAATTTAGATATTGGCGGATTGGTAAATTGAAAATATTTTTTCAAAAAGGTAAATACTAACTATAAAAATATTATGAGTTGAGGAAAAGATAATTATGATATAAATATCAAATAAAATATTAACCTTATAAGAGTTTCTGGCACTACCAGAAACGATAAACATAGATTTTTATCCATTTTCTAGCAAAGTTAGATTTTTTAAATTTTGTGATTTACTAATTTTTAATTATTTAAATTAAACTTAAGTTTTTATTGGCATCTTTTTACTAACTAATCTAATCAATCAAATATCAACAAGTAAAAAATATTTTAAATTAATATTTAAACGCATCTTAATTTTTTATTTATCAATTGTTAAAGAAGCTTTAACCATAACAAATGTAACTTGATTAAGGCTGGAATTACAGCAGGAAGATATTCCTTTAATCAGAGGTAATATGATTTTTTCGACCACCACCTTGAATCGTGTCGTTGCTACTTCATTGGTGACAACTTCTGTTGCACTTAGTCCATTTTTTGGTGCGATCGCACAAGCTGAAACTCTCAATGGTGCAGGAGCAACTTTTCCGGCTCCGCTTTACGAACGGTATGCTCGTGAAGTGAAGAAGAAATATCCAGACTTGAAAATTAACTATCAAGCAATTGGTAGTGGCGGCGGTATTCGTCAAGTCATCGCTGGAACCGTTGACTTTGGTGGTAGTGATGCTGCAATGAAAGATGATGAAATTGCTAAAGTCAAGAATGGTGCAATCTTAGTGCCTACAGCAGGCGGTGCTGTTTCTGTTGTTTACAATCTTCCGGGCGTTAATAACCTCAAATTGTCCCGCGCTACACTACCAGCAATTTATTCAGGTCAAATTACCAAATGGGATGACGCGAAAATTAAAGCTGATAATCCAGGTGCTAATCTACCAAATCAAATAATTAAATTTGCTGTTCGTGCCGATGGTAGCGGTACAACTTTCATTTTTACTAATCACTTGAGTGCCATCAGTGGCTATTTCAAAGGCAGAGTTGGAGCTAACACAGCTCCAAAATGGAATTTGCCAAATGTCCTCAAAGGCAAAGGGAATCCAGGCGTAGCTGCTATAGTAGCTCGGACTCCTGGTTCTATCGGTTATGTAGAATATAGCTACGCTGTCCAAAACAACCTCAAATCAGCACTGGTACAAAATAAGAAAGGAGAATTTGTTGCTCCTTCTTTACAATCTGCAAATGCAGCTTTAGCAACTGTTACTTTCCCAGACAATTACCGTGTTTTTGTAGGAGATCCAGGACAAGGTTATCCCATTGTTGGTCTTACTTGGATGATGGTTTACAAACAGTATGCTAATGCTGCTAAAGCTGATGCAATTAAGAAATGGATTAATTGGGTATTGAAGGACGGTCAACAGTATAACGATGACCTCAACTACACCAAAATTCCATCTGATGTAGCAAATCGAGTACTTCAAACAGTAAATAGCTCTGTCAAACCTTAATTTGCAATCTTTAGGAATTACGTAGAAAATTTCCCCAAACCCACTTAAAAAGCAATACGTTTCGGTTAATAAAAATTGTAGGTTGGGTGAAGCAAAGCGCAACCCAACAAAGCTATGAAAATGTTGGGTTTCGTTCCTCAACCCAACCTACACAACTACACAACTTTAGGACTTACGTAGAAAATATCCCCCAACCCACTTAAAAAGGGGGATTTTAATGTTCTCCCTTAAAAAGAGGGAATAGGGGGATTATCTTAATAATTTCCTCTCCTAAGAGAGTAAGTTAATAACTCGTTCTAGTAATCAAAAATCTATTTTATTGATTTGTAATGGCAAATTCATCAGATGATTCAAATCTAGGCGATGAAAGTTTCAACCTAACAGGTGTCAGTGGTGCAAATTTCTGGTTTGACCAAGGTTTTACACGGCTAGTATACTTTTTTGCCGTGATTACTGTTGCAGTGTTATTTTTGATGAGTTGGGTAATTTTCTCAGAGGCTCTACCAGCCATCAAACAATTTGGACTGGGGTTTTTGTGGGGAAAAGATTGGGATACAGGTAATCAGATTTTTGGTGCATTCCCCTATATTTATGGAACTCTGGTAAGTAGTGCGATCGCTATTTTATTTGCTGTCCCGGTGGGAATAGCAGTAGCCTTAGTCACAAGTGAAAATTTCTTACCTACATCGCTGCGAACTATCCTAGCATTTGTTGTGGAATTAATTGCAGCAATTCCCAGTGTAATTATTGGTCTATGGGGGATTTTTGTCTTTATTCCAGTTTTAGAACCTCTACAAAAGTGGCTAGCCAGCACTTTTAAATGGATACCACTGTTTAATACAGAAGATCCTTCTGGAACTAATATGTTGACTGCTGGAGTTATTCTAGCCATCATGATTTTGCCCACAATGGCAGCAATTAGTCGTGATGTCTTAATGGCTATCCCTAAAGAATTACGTAGTGCATCTATGGCTTTGGGTGGCACTCGTTGGGAAACAATTTTTCGAGTCTTGCTACCATCGGGATTTTCTGGAATTGTGAGTGCAGCCATGCTTGCTTTGGGACGTGCTTTGGGTGAAACAATGGCTGTCACTATGGTGATTGGTAACTCTGCTCAAATCAGCGCTTCTTTACTCGATCCAGCTTATACAATTCCCTCTGTATTAGCTAATGAATTTGCTGAAGCTGAACCAGGATTATATATAGGTGCTTTAAGCTATTTGGGATTGATTTTGTTTGGATTGACACTAGCTGTAAATATTGGCGCTGTGCTATTGGTGAAGTGGGTTGGCAGGAAAAATAAATGATACTTTCTTATCAATTTAGCAAGACATTTATCAATCAAAATTTGTAAAAATTATGAGTGGTTACATCCAGTCAGAAAGGGATGAATCTTTGGTAGGAGAATTATGCAGTCCTCTGCCAACAGAGCGGTTAATATTTACATACTCAATGAATGCGATCGCCTTTGGTTTTACAGGTCTAGCACTCATTCCTTTGTTATCAATTTTGTGGGAAATTTTCATCCGGGGAATATCTGGACTCAAATCGGAAATGTTTGTCAAAGCAGTGATTGATAATGGCTTTGGCAATGCCATCCTAGGAACCATAATCATGGTGATAATTGGTGCTATTTTAAGCATTCCCACAGGGATTATGACAGGAATTTTCTTAGCAGAATTTGGACAAAGCAACATAATTGCTAGTCTTGTTCGTTTTATCACCAGCATTCTTACAGGCGTGCCTTCAATTGTTGTAGGTGTATTCGCTTATGGTGTGATAGTTTTAGTAACTAAAGGATTTAGTGCGATCGCAGGTGGTTTTGCTTTAGCCGTGATTATGCTACCTGTGATTATACTGACAACAGAAGAATCGTTAAAACTGATTCCTGCATCTCAACGCCTCGCCTCTGCTGCTTTAGGTGGAACTCGCTTCCAGACTACTTTTCGCATTGTTGTCACTACTGCAATCCCCGGAATTACTACAGGTATTTTATTAGCTGTAGCTCGTGCTGCTGGTGAAACAGCACCTTTAATTTTTACTGCTTTATTTAGTCTAGATTGGTCTGAAGGATTGTTAAGTCCAACAGCTTCTTTACCAGTATTGATTTTTAACCTCTACAACGACCCCGACCCAGAAAAAAGCCAATTGGTATGGACTACTTCTATAGTTTTACTCGGCTTAATTTTATGTGTCAGCATTATTTCTCGCTTAGTTATTAGACAGAGAAAAATAAAATGAGCAGAATACAGAATTCAGAAGTCAGAATTAATTAGTAGATGATTACCATTGACTACTAATTTAAAACTATTAAATAGTAATAGTAGAAAATTAAAATATGTTTGATTTTTTCTATTGTTGTTATATAATTTCGTCTTAATTCTGACTCCTGAATTCTGTTTTTATAATTTTTATTTCGCACCTTAATCAAGCATGAGTAACCTAATTCCAGCTATCAAAGTTAAAAATATCAGCTTCTACTATGGCACAACAAAAGCAATTGAAAAGGTATCAATAGATATTTATCAAAAACAAGTAACCGCAATTATTGGCCCTAGTGGCTGTGGTAAATCTACATTCATTAAAATTCTTAATCGCATTAGCGAATTAGAAGGGCCTGTGAAAGTTGAAGGAGATGTAGAATTTTTTGGCCAGAATATTTACGCTCCTCGTGTCAACATCAACCGATTACGCCGCCAAATTGGTATGGTGTTTCAAAAACCGAATCCTTTTCCGATAAGCATTTACGAAAATGTTGCCTACGGGATGAGAATAGCAGGTAGGAATTCAAAATTAGAATTAGATGAAATTGTTGAATCTGCACTTCATAGCGCTGCTCTTTGGGATGAAGTGAAAGATAAGCTCGATAAATCAGCTTTAGGGCTTTCTGGTGGTCAGCAACAAAGATTGTGTATTGCTCGTGCTTTAGCAGTCAAGCCGAAAGTTCTGCTGATGGATGAGCCTTGCTCCGCTCTTGACCCCATTGCCACCATGAAAGTTGAGGAACTCTTTCATAGCTTACAGTCTGAGTTGACAATTGCGATCGTTACCCACAATATGCAACAAGCCGCCCGTGTTTCTGATTTTACGGCTTTCTTTAGCACCGACGAAAGTCGCATTGGTCAAATGATTGAATTTGGCGCTACAGAGCAAATCTTTAACAATCCACTAGACCCTCGCACCCGCGACTACATTTCAGGGCGTTTCGGTTAAGGTATGTTCTAGCGTGACTGATTGATTTTTGTCGAACTATCTCGCGCTAGAAGATACTCATAAAGTGTAGTTTAAAAAAGTTACTAATTTATCTTGATAAATAAACTAACTCTTCACTATGCATGAAGGGTATGTGATTTTGATATAGAACTCATATTTGATTTTTGAAAAAACTCTGTACAACTCAAAAAGCCTTCTTTCTTATTGCCTCTTGCCAACCCACACAAGTAAGTATGGCTACACCACGCCGCGCGAACAAAAATCAAAGCGGATTTCTATATAGCTATTTTAAATCGAACCAGACCAAATCCTTTTTCATAACAAAGGATGATACGTCAATTAAGGGGGAAAAGATAGGTATAAAAAGTCTATAAAAGATAATTTTTGGAACACAGTCTTAATATGAATATCTGATAACAGTTTATCTGCTGGATGACTACAGCATAACTACGTAATTTCCATGTATATCTCCTTTTAGGAGTAACATAGTGAAACAGCTGTGCTGATTTGTACTGTTTTACTTAGTTAAGTTTTGTTTTACACGTTTTGGCAATATGAGTAAACTAATTCCAGCCATCAGAGTCAAAAACTTCAGCTTCTCTTACGACACTCAAAAGATAGTTGAAGGCGTGTCAATGGATATTTACCAAAACCAAATCACGGCAATTATTGGTTCTAGCGGTTGTGGCAAGTCTACTTTTATTAAATCGTTAAATCGCATGAGTGAATTAGAAGGAGAAGTGAAGGTTGAAGGAAAAGTAGAATTTTTTGGCCAGAGTATTTATGAGCGTCGGGTTAATATCAATCGCTTACGTCGCCAAGTTAGTATGGTTTTTCCCAAGCCAAATCTTTTTCCTATGAGTGTTTACGATAATGTTGCTTATGGAGTGAAATTGATTGGATGGCATCCGAAAGTAGAATTAGATGGAATTGTTGAATCTGCCATCAAAGCTGCTGAACTTTGGGATGAAGTGAAGAATAAGTTGCACAAGTCTGCTTTAGAACTTTCTGGTGGTCAACAACAAAGATTATGTATTGCTCGGGCTTTAGCAGTCAAACCAAATGTTTTGTTGATGGATGAGCCTTGTTCAGGTCTTGATCCTGCCGCTAGCATGAAAATTGAGCATTTGATCCATAACTTGCGCTCTGAGTTAACAATTGTGATCGTTACTCACAATATGCATCAAGTTACTCGCCTATCTGATTTTACGGCTTTCTTTCATAGTAATGAAAATCGTATTACTCAAATGGTTGAATTTGGTACTACAAATAAAATTTTTACTAATCCCGTAGATTCTCGCACCCGTGACTATGTTTTCGCCCGCGTTAATTGAAGCGTTTCTTAAAATCTAACTATTCATAGGGCTATGACATAGTGCAGGCGGAAATTAAGATTGAATTTAATTTCTGCTTATTTTGAGTTCTTCTTGTGTTAGACGATGTAGACTGACGTTGACAGTCTTTTTTTATACTATATACTTAAAGAAAAGTATTTGCTCTAGACCACCTGAATCATAAGATGAAATGTCCTCGGTGCGAATCTACTTCATGTCGTCAAAATGGTTGTCGGAATGACAAGCAGAATTACCTCTGCAAAAATTGTGGTAAACAATTCCTTGAGCCTGTATTCCCTCATTCCCCAGAAGGTGAGTTGCTTGCTAACAGCAACGGACATACTAAAGTATCTATGGCTGTAACCACAGAAGTTTCTTTAGTCAAAAACTTACCAGAAGAAAAAATCCCAGAGAAAAATTTTAACTCTTTCAGTTTTAAATTAGCTGAAGAAGTGCTGCAAAATATAATATCATCTGATTGCCTAGAGTCTGCTGCATTTACTAAACTTTTCCTTGAAATTCAGCAATCAAACAAAATTAAATCTAAGTTAGAAACAGGAATATCTCTTCTACTTTTGGATGCAGAAAACCTAAAGTTAGATATTAATTCAGAATTATTTTTAGCTAGTGTCTGCAAGTATCCTCTCCAAGTTAAAATAGCATTTGCTAACTGGAGAAATCCAAGTACTGGAAAGCAAGATATTGAACTATATAACCGTGGCTATCAACTTGTCCATGTGCCTGAAGGTAAAAATAGTGCTGATGCAAAAATGATTGCATTTGGTGCTTGTGTCTTACGTTATTATCCAACAGTTAAAGAAATATTAGTCTGTTCTAGCGATGGAATTTTAATTCACCTTTGTAACGAACTCCAAAACCAGGGATTGATTGTGTATTGGGTACGTAGACAAGGGCAAAGTTTGCATATAGAAAATCGGAATACTGGCAAATTAACTCATTATTCCTTAGCAGTGGCAACAGAAGTTTCATCCTTTGAAAAAGTGGTTGATACAATTCAAGATTTAATTAAAACTGAACAGGAATCAATCAATGCTCGATTAGACAGTTTGGTAGATGTTGCGACTTTATTTCAAGAAAAATGCAATATTAATATTCAAAATAATTCAAATCAACCAAAAAAGGAGAAGGTTATCTCTGCATCAGATAATTTTTTTACAGAATCTATTCAAGAAGTAAAAAAAGAAGATTCTGCGAAAGTTTATAATGGAAAAATGTTAGACAAATTACTATTAAAAATTATTCAGGATATACAAATCAAGTCTCCTAAAACTAAATTATCTGTATCACAATTAGGTACAGAGATACGGAAAATCACCGGAGAATCACCCAATTCAATTATTCAAGAATTAAACTTAGGTTCTAGTTTCCTTAAATATCTAAAATCATCTCCCACATTTACATTAAAAGCGAGTGGAAAGGAATATGAGATAACAGCACTATTGCGCGAGTAGATACTTTCTGGATGTTTACGTACAACCTGAGCCTGTAATTCAGTATTATGTAAACAGATGTAAAGAAATATAAATATTGCAATGCAGGATAAAGTTGTCGTTATTGTCGGTGCTACTGGTGGTATTGGTTCAGCTTTAACACATAAACTTGCACCCACCGGAGTCCGGTTGGTATTGGCTGCGAGGGATGCAGTTCGTTTAACAACACTGGCTACTGATTTACCAGGGGAAGTTTTGACCGTTCCCACTGATATTACTGACCCCCAACAAGTAGATATTTTGATAGAAAAGACCATCGCTAAGTTTGGTCAAATCGATATTTTAGTGAATGCGGCTGGTGTAGGTATACTCAAGCCTTACAACAGCCTGGAACCTGCTGATTTAGACAAGATGCTGGATGTCAACTTAAAAGGCAGCTTTTATACTACTCAGGCGGCTGCTGAAGAGATGCAAAAGCGCAAGTCTGGTCACATCTGTAATGTGGTAGGAATTCTTGGCAAGCATTCGATGGGGATGGCAGCAGCTTATTCTGCTTCTAAGTTTGGTGTTGTGGGTTTTAGCAAGTGCATGGCAGAGGAACTCAAGCGTTTTGGTATCAAGTTCACGCTATTCTACTTTGGTGGGGTAGATTCTCCTTTCTGGGATAATGTCAACCTAAAAGTAGACCGGAAAAAAATGCTCAGTCCTGAAACTGCTGCCAATGCTATCTTCTTTGCCCTTTCTGCCGAACCGCAAGCTGTGCCAATGGAAATTAATATTCAACCTGATAGTCATCTATTCTTTTAAAGTAGGAGTACGTATATATAATTCTTGCTTAGGTAAGAAGTGAAAATCTAGCAAAAGAGGCAAAATTCACAGATATATAAGCTGTTATGCTGGATTTTCAATATCTATGAAAATTGATCACGTTCATTTCTATGTAGAAGATGCCAAAATTTGGCGGGATTGGTTTGTACACCACCTTGGTTTTCAATCAGTAGCCGATCGCAGCAGTTCGTTTCACACTTGTACAGAAGTGGTGAAAAGTGGAGCTGTCTGCTTTTTTCTATCTTCACCACTGTTACCTACAAGTCCAGTAGCGGAGTTTTTGCGTAAATATCCACCTGGTGTAGCAGATGTCGCTTTTGCTGTGGAAGATGTAGAAGCTGCGATCGCACAAGCTCAAAAACATGGTGCTACAATCTTACAACCCATCCAAGAACGCCAGGTAGGTAGGGCTTTTCTCAAGTGTGGCAAAATTGCCGCCTGGGGTGGACTGACTCATACATTAATAGAAAGGTCATTTGTCAGCAGTCATTCGTCATTGGTTTTTGACAAAGGACAAATGACAAATGACAACACTTTTGCTGCTATAGATCACATTGTGTTAAACGTGGCAGTTGGTGAATTGGATCGTGCTGTCGCTTGGTACGAAAAAATCCTAGATTTCCAACCCCAGCAAGCATTTAAAATTAAAACCAATCGTTCTGCTTTACACAGCCAGGTGATGGTTTCACATAACGGCAGTGTCCAACTGCCAATTAATGAACCAGCTTCCAAAAATTCCCAAATTCAAGAATTTTTAGATGTTAATCGGGGGCCAGGTATTCAACATATTGCCTTACGGACAACTAATCTGGTGAGTGCGATCGCTAAATTTCGTGCCAGTGGTTTACCTTTGCTCTCAGTTCCCCAAACCTACTATTCACAGCTAAAACAGCGTTCAGGACTCACCCTATCACCTCTAGAACTAGAAGCGATCGCTCAACAAGAAATTCTCGTGGACTGGCAAGAATATACTCCCGTAGAGACACAACAAACTGCACCCCTACTACTGCAAATTTTCACCCAGCCTATTTTTGAACAGCCAACATTTTTCTTTGAGTTTATTGAACGCCGTTTCCAAGCTCAAGGTTTTGGCGAAGGTAACTTTCGCGCCTTATTTGAAGCCATTGAAAGCGAACAAATCAAACGTGGTACCCTGCAATAATGGCTGAGTACAAAATATCAATTGAAATTCAGCCAGACTTGATACCCTCAAAAAATAGCCATACATCTGAGATAATTTTAATAAAAATTAACTTTTTCCGCCGATGCTAAGACTGATTACTGACTTCGACGGCCCAATTATTGATGTTTCCGAACGATACTACCGTGTTTATCAATTTTGTTTAGAGAAAACCCGTCGCCCAGATCAAGTAGTGCAAGAACTTCCGAAAGCGGAATTTTGGCAGTTAAAGCGATCGCGCGTTCCCGAAAAACAAATTGCCTTAAATTCCGGTTTAGACGAAGCCCAAGCCCAAGAATTTGCCCAGTTGCGGCGGCAAACTGTGCATACAGAAGCTTATTTCAACTATGACACTCTCGCGCCTGGTGCTGTGGATGCACTGTTAAAAATTCAAGAAGCTGGAATTGATTTGGCAGTTATGACGATGCGCCGAGTTCGAGAACTAGATTATGCTTTTAAAAAACACGATTTAGGGAGATTCTTCCCGGAAAATCGTTGTTATTGCCTGAGTAACGACTACGTTAAAACTCGTGATATTGAAGATAAGCCCTTGTTAATGGCTAGGGCATTGAAAGAACTGCCTTCGGTTACTGATACCTGGATGGTGGGAGATACGGAAGCCGACATTACCGCAGCTAAAAATTATGATATTAAGGTGATGGCTGTGGAATGTGGTATCCGCGATCGCACCCAATTGGAACTTTACCACCCCGACTTAATCGTTAAAGATTTCAGCGCTGCTGTAGATTTAGTCTTAAAACCCAAACACCTTGTCTAGAAAGGCTCTGTAGCTCTCACAGATTGAATTAATCGTACAAATTAAAGCAGGAGTCAGAATACATATTCTGACTCCTAACTCTAGATATTTGAGAAGAACACACATAAACCATGTATTCTTTATGGAAATTTGCTTGCAGCTAGTGGTTTACCGTAGAAAACTACTAACCAACCACAACAATATAAACGTTACTACAGTAGAGAACTGATTCGTTCCCAGATTGGTGAATGATGATATTTGTGGTAAGAGCCAGCTAGCAACTAGTCCCCCAGCGATTAAGCCAATGATTAAACTTATCAGGGTAAACAAAACTGCTCGGCCAAATTTGCCTTCCTTGCGATTGAGAAAGTAAATACTGGTGCCTACCCCAACCACCAATGCTAACTGCAAAATCTGCTCGCCTCCCTCTGGGTAAAACAAGCTGATAGAACTCAAACCAAGAAACCAAGCTCCTGGTAAAAGTATATCCGCAGGTGTTGGCTGATCCAGCATCCGTTGCAGCCATGCAGGTGACTGCTCACGAGGCGTTGGACTTTCTTTAGGAGGTGATTGCACTCGCAACTCTGGAAAACGGATGCGCTCAGGAACTTTAATTTTACCTTCCTGGCGCATCCGTAAGCGATCCATTAAAATCGCATCGTAAGCCGCTTCAATTACTTCTAAATGCTTGGAATCGCCACTATGTTGCTCGAATAGGCGATTACGAGCATCCTGAATTTCATCGAAGCTAGCCTCTTCTGATACCCCAAGTTTTTCGTAGGGATTTTGATCGCTCATGGGAGTTTGTTACTTCAGCCTCAGTCAGCGGCAGTCTTTTGTCGAATAAAAAACAGTTTTAGGTTTTGTTTTAATCGAAACTAAAGTCTCGACCTACTTTTATGCCCTACCAGGATAGTAGCACGGGTTAGTTTGATTGACTTTGTAATTTCAACTATAGTCACTTTAACATATCGCTATAACTCCGTGTATACCCTCATGTCGTTGCTTAATTCTGGCTTTAATCTAGAATTTGAACGGAGAGTACCTAAAATCCAGAGTTTTTATGAAAAAATTCACTTTACTGCTTTCAATTTGGCAAAATTACTGTGCCCTAATAGAATTTTTTTAATTATACTGAATAATCGCTTGTGGTATATATCCGCATATCGATTTAAAATTGAAACGTTTTAAGTTGCCATCTAACTAGAAGTATTACGGCTAAAGTCAGAGCGCCTATCTACTGTGGCTAACAGAAGTTTCGCGTTTTCATCGCCCACATTTCTGATTACAGTATTTATTTGTGAATGATCGGGATTCCCATACCGTAGCCATGTAGATTCTTAGTTAGTCCCAAAGTGGTAACTGCGTTTTTACGCAACCCTCTTGTTAATCTTACGAATTTTTGTGCAAAGTAATGGTCATGGCTCCTGCCAAGATTCTTGTAGTTGACGACGATCCTGCGGTTCGGAATTTAATCCAACGCTTTTTGATTAAACAGAACTATCAGGTGGAGGCTGCCGAAGATGGAAAGACAGCCTTAGCTCTATTTGAGCAATTTAACCCTGATTTGGTGATTCTAGACGTGAATCTACCAGATGTAACGGGGTTTAACCTTTGCCAAGAGATGCAAAGTCGTAATGGTGTTTTTGTTCTGATGTTGACTAGCCGTGCTGACGAAGCTGACAAAATTCGCGGCTTTGCCAAAGGTGCTGACGACTATCTCACCAAGCCTTTTGGGTTGGGAGAGCTAGAAGTCAGAGTCGGAGCGATTTTGAGACGGCAGCGAGTGATAACCACTGCCGAGCAGAAACGCTTGGTATTTGAAAAACTGATGATTGATCCGGTGCGACGGGAGGTAGCACTTAATAACCAAGCAGTACCCTTAACTGCGCTGGAATTTGACTTGTTGCATTTTTTAGCAAGTCATCCAGGTCGAGTTTGGCGACGGGCAGAACTAATCCAAGAGGTGTGGGACTATGAATATGTCGGCGACCAACGGGTTGTAGATGTACATATTGGTCAAATTCGCAAGAAGATTGAAATTGATGCTAGTCAGCCAGCATTAATTCAAACTGTACGTGGCGTAGGGTATAAGTTTGAATCTCCTGCTCACCCCCAACATTTGGAAGCCAAGTCCTGAGTCTATAGTCTAGAGTTTTTTAACTCTTGACTGTTGACTCTTGGAGTAGTGATTAGTGAATTTGTTTAGCTTTAGTAAAAGACAAATTTAGACAATTAAACATAGATAGAATTGCTCAAATACTGGTCAGACAGTTATTTGAAATATTGGTTTATCAGTTTAAGACAGTGGACAGTAAAGAAAGTCCACTCAAAAATATTTCTTTGGATCTGACTGTTTTGGCAAATATGTGCTTAGGTGAAGTTTTTAGGGGCGCATAGCTTGTCAATTTAACCTGAAATCGGCGCTTAGAAACCGCATCTACACGGAACTTTACCTGCCTTTGCAGGTTTAATTACAAGGAGCTTAAGCCCCTTGTTTTTTCTTGCCCAGGCTCTAAGTTGACACTAATGCAAAAATACCTATACGCAGTAAGAGCAATTAATGAATTGCCCTTGCTGCGTATAGTTTTGAGCAAGCTTATAGAGCAGAATCTACTGATCCTTTTTATTGCAATATTGCCCCGATATGCTTAATCGCTATTGGATCAAATCCCATTTATGGGGCACGGTTTCCCGTGCCCACATTAGAGTATGAGCGAGAATAACGCCCGTACTTATGGAGTATCTAATAGATTAGCTGTTGCGGGTGAATCGATACTGGGCGTTCCTACTGAGGAGTGGTGGAATAAAGTTTCCAGATAGACTCGGGCAGCCCGGCGATCGCTATCTCCATTTTGGAGTAAAAACAATGATAGTGCCGCCGTCAATACCCTATTTTCATCCCAATCAGGATGGGTTTCTAAGTAGTTTTTTAAGGATTCGTGGAGTGTTTCGGGAATTTCTGTAAAGATGCTAACCGTTGATTTCATGAGATTTTCCTCCTATGAGGATAATCAAGAGGGACAAGTTGCTTGCGGTGAAGCGGCTTATGGCTTCCTCACCCTTACGGGTGATGCCTCCGGCACGCCAAGGGCGAACGGTAGTAACTCAAGAGGGGAAACCCCCTTCTCTACGAGACGCTCCACGAAGGCGCTAGCCTCTCCCTTTGGGAGAAGACCGAACTACCTCACCACTCTTTTGCCATCCCGACAATCTACGCCCACATCTCAGGTAATATATTTTACACATTTGATGCCAACGGTTGAAGGAATTACAAAAGCAAGCCGAATCATTGTGCGCCAAGAGGGGGTGGGTTTGTCAATGCTGCGAAATGTTAAAAATGAATGTATAAAAAATAAATGCGAACGAGAGAATAAGCATTATAGCCTATTTTTCGTTACTTTACTTTATAAAAACTCAGTCCTTGAAGTTATTCGCCACTGTTAATTAACAATCCCCAGCCAGAGGGTAAGAAGCCCATTAGTTCGTAGTGAACCTGTGGAAAACTGCTAAAATCCCTGTGGAAACCCTGTGGAATGAGTGAGAAAAATCGCAGCCAATGATAAGAATTACAAAAATGTCACCAAACTATGACATCTAAACTCATGAAATTAGCTTCTCAATCTCAGCTATCATCGTGGCTGCCCTCAATACATCCTCAAGTCTGGATTTTTGCAATAGGTAGATTTCTCTCGGAAGTTGGAACCGGCTGTACCGTGTTTTACGCCCCCATTTTTTTTGTGAATGAAGTTGGTTTATCTGCAACCAGTGTTGGGGTAGCCTTGGGTAGCGCCTCGATTTCCGGCATTGTCGGGAGGATTGTAGGTGGTTCTTTGGCTGATTCTGAACACTGGGGTCGCCGCCGCACTTTGTTGTTAGCGACGGCGATTTCAGCAATTGCTTCTCTGGTTTTAGCTACAACCAATGATTTTACTATTTTGGTAATTGGTAGCTTGATTAGCGGTTTAGGTATAGGTTTCTATTGGCCGGCGGCTGAAGCTGTTGTGGCTGACGCTAGCGAGATTGACAATCGCCGCGAAACTTTTGCGATCGCACGACTGGCTGATAATCTGGGGTTAGCGATCGGAATTATGCTTGCTGGGTTGTTGATCGCCGTAATTGGGAGTTATCGATGGCTATTTATCATTGATGCCATCTCTTTTCTGATGTTTTTTGGGGTTGTCTATGCGGGAATTAGTAAAACCGAACAACAGCAGATAGGGGAATCTGAAAAGACAGCACATTTTGCTTCTTGGATGGCAGTATTAAGCGATCGCCGTTTCCTGGTCTACATCGCAGTTAATATATTCTTTACAATCTATATTTCTCAAATCCATAGTACCCTGCCGCTTTACTTCAAAAACTTTGTTATCAAAAGTACTACCGAAGGATTTGCTCAAACTACTATTAGCGTTCTATTTGCTTGGCATCTGGTGCTAGCTATCATTTGTCAGTTGCCTGTCACCAGTTTCTTAAAACGTTGTTCTCACACACTGGCACTCACCGCTTCCGCCATTCTTTGGGGAGTTGGTTTTGGACTTATTTGGGTAAGTGGTACTGCCCCATCTTATAATTTAGCTTGGGTAGCATTGGCGTTGGGAGTATTTGCAGTTGCAATTGTTTCTTATACTCCATCTGCCGCCTCTTTAGTGACTGAGTTAGCCCCGGAAAATCAACGTGGCGTTTATTTCTCCGTCAATGCTGTGTGTTGGGCGATTGGGTCTTTTATTGGTCATCCCTTGGGTGGATGGGCATTAGATCAACCGCAAATTATTACCAATACTTTCTGGCTATGCTTTATCTTAAGTGTGGCGATCGCTGTAGCGATTTTACAATACCTGAATCGAATTTTAGCTGAGTAAGGGCGCACAGATATGCGCCTATCCTCCTCATTGGCGACGTTCTTGCAACTTACGATATACCGATTTTAAATCAACTTTATGATGAGCTAAGGCAACCAAAGTATGATATAGCAAATCAGCCACTTCACCTGCGATCGCATCTGCTTCATCATCCTTAAAAGCCATTACCACCTCGGCGGTTTCCTCACCGATCTTTTTCAAAATTTTGTTATCGCCACCTGCGAATAACTTACAGGTATAAGAACTTTCTGTCGGATTGTCGCGGCGATCGCATATTATTTGAAACAATTGCGACAACGTATCTCCTGGTGGTGGGACAATATTCCCTTCTATTTGGTGAAAGCAACTGCGTTCTCCAGTATGGCAAGCAACATCTCCTAATTGCTCTACACCTATGAGTAGCGCATCACTATCACAGTCATAACGAATGCTTTGCACTTTTTGAATGTGTCCAGAAGTCGCCCCCTTGTGCCATAATTCTTGCCGGGAACGGCTCCAAAACCAAGTTTCTTCAGTTTCTAAAGTTTTTTGTAACGACTCCTGATTCATCCACGCCATCATTAGGACAGTACCATCCAAATAATCTTGGACAATTGCAGGCACTAAACCCCGTTCATCGTAGTGAATTTTTTCAACAGGGATGGCGTAATGTAGCGATCGCAAATCGTTAGAAGACATACCAGCTAGTTTGCTCTAATGAGAATAACTTATGGATTCACGATACCATTCTGAATAGAGCAACTGGTATGTTTTTTTGAATTTAACTATCTTATCTAGCTCTAAACAAGAGCATTGTGTTCCATTGCAGACTGCATTTTTACAGCACTTAAAGCAACTTTATGAGCTTTTGATGCCTCACCATACCAATGGATGGCCGAGTTAAAAGCTGCTCGGTAAAGATCCTGGTATGCTTCAGATAATCGAGTTTGAATATCTAGAGGCAAGTCTTTGTTGGACTTGTATAACATATTGTTATTTTTTTGGTTCAGTTAATTCTATAGGATAGAAATTCTAAGCAATTTTTAACCCTATCCTGAGATAGAGCTTTTTATTGTCCACTGTTAGGAGAGAACCTTGGTAAATACCACAATTAAAACAACAAAATCACAAGAGGTCTTCGCCGCTGCTCAAAACCTCATGCCCGGAGGAGTCAGTTCTCCAGTTCGTGCCTTTAAATCTGTAGGTGGACAACCCATCGTTTTTGATCGTGTTAAAGGCGCATATATTTGGGATGTAGATGGCAACCAATATATAGACTATGTAGGTACTTGGGGCCCAGCTATTTGCGGTCATGCTCATCCAGAAGTAATTGCAGCGTTGCATGAAGCTTTAGAAAAAGGTACCAGTTTCGGCGCTCCCTCAACTCTAGAAAATGTTTTGGCAGAAATGGTCATCGATGCCGTTCCCAGCATCGAAATGGTCAGATTTGTTAACTCTGGAACTGAAGCCTGTATGGGAGTTTTGCGGCTGATGCGGGCTTTCACCAACCGAGACAAAATCATCAAGTTTGAAGGTTGTTACCACGGACACGCCGATACCTTTCTCGTGAAGGCAGGTTCTGGTGTTGCCACACTTGGCTTACCAGACTCACCAGGAGTTCCGAAAGCGGCAACTAGCACTACTCTAACCGCACCTTACAATGACCTAGAATCCGTCAAAGCTTTGTTTGAAGAAAACCGCGACGAGATTGCTGGCGTTATTCTTGAACCAGTTGTTGGTAATGCTGGATTTATTGCACCCGACGCAGGTTTCTTAGAAGGATTACGAGAACTCACTCACGAGTATGGAGCCTTATTGGTATTTGACGAAGTGATGACAGGCTTCCGCATTGCTTACGGTGGGGCTCAAGAAAAATTTGGCGTTACCCCCGATTTAACAACCTTGGGCAAGGTTATTGGTGGTGGTTTGCCAGTAGGAGCTTATGGCGGTCGCCGAGATATTATGTCAATGGTTGCCCCTGCTGGCCCCGTATATCAAGCTGGGACTCTTTCTGGTAATCCCTTGGCGATGACTGCTGGTATTAAGACTTTAGAATTGCTGCAAAAGCCAGGTACTTACGATTATCTTGAGCGGATTACTAAAAAGCTAGCAGATGGTTTGCTACAAATTGCTCAAGAAACTGGTCATGCAGCTTGCGGCGGTCAAATAAGCGCGATGTTTGGCTTATTCTTTACATCTGGCCCAGTTCATAACTACGAAGATGCGAAAAAGTCTGATACAGCCAAATTCGGACGCTTCCATCGGGGTATGTTAGAACGTGGTGTTTACCTAGCACCCTCTCAATTTGAAGCTGGGTTTACATCTTTTGCTCACACAGAAGAAGACATCGATCAAACTTTAGCAATTGCACGGGATGTAATGTCTAGTCTGTAAGCTGTTAAGGGATTCCCAAATAAACAAGTATCCAGTTACCTCTTGTGGGGTGGGGATATTGTCTACCATTTTGCGGGGTAGGTAATCTTGCCCGCCCCACAAAAATGAATCCTTACTTTAATACCCTTGTTTTGCCCTCTTGGTCATTCAAGAGTGCTGAATCTAAAGCCTTATTTGCAGAACTTTCATCAGCCAATGCTGTTGACTCATCTTGTATAGTAGGGGAGCAAAGAAATTTTTTAACGGGTCTGTACTGTACCGTTATCACTCAAATAAGGTCACACCTTTGTCATAATTTCGTAATAGCTTTGTCAATGTAGTATGTAATATTTAAACTGCATTAAGTATATTCATGTTAACAAGGCAAATTAATTGCCTTTTATAGTTATCTAAATTCCCTTCACATCTCGTAGTCTACGAAAATTAAGGCACAATAAGGCTCTCACCTTCCTGGTAAGGGTTTTGTTTATAGATATTTAGATATCCGTAGAGTAAGGCATTTTTTCGGAGTCAGGGTTAGAGCTAACTTTAAAAGATATTACTAATCATGCTGTAGTTTGCATGACTAGGCTTATAAGAGTGTAAAAAATGCCAGAAGTATTGTGAAAAAATTGGTTCTACCCTTGAAGGAGCTATGAAGTGGAGGACAATAAATCATTTTTTGGTGTGCAAAAAATATTAATAGCTTTGCTTGTCTTGAGTACCACCACGATGATGTTTATCAAGTCAAGATCATCTGAGGCCAAAAGTACAGAAAATATAAATGTAAACAAGCTACCAGCCAAAGTTGGGGCCCAACAGCAGATTGAAGAATTAAAAGCAACGATGCTTAAAATTTGGCAGCAACAAGCACAAATAAAGGGTCTTTCCTATGGTGTGCCACCAAGCTTTCAAGGAGCAATAGTTAGTGCGGCGAAACTTAGTCCCCAACAGAAAGTAATTGCTCTCACCTTTGATGATGGGCCATGGCCTGAAAGCACTGCCCAGGTACTAGATATTCTCAAACAAAATCAAATCAAAGGGACATTTTTTGTCATTGGGCAGAATGTGAAAAATTATCCAGGCTTACTGAAGCGAGAAATTGCTGAAGGTCACGTAATTGGTAATCATACTTGGCATCACTGGTATCAGTTTTTGAATCCACAAGCAGCCGCTTATGAAATTGACCATACAGCAGACCAGATTTATCAAGTGACAGGAATTAAAACAAATCTATTTCGACCACCAGGGGGAATCATGCACAATGGAGTGGCTGATTACGCTAGAAATAGCAAATATGCCATCATCCTCTGGTCATCTGACTCTATTGACTACTCACGTCCTGCTGTACCAAAGTTAATTAATAATGTGTTCAGAAGAGCCAAGCCAGGTGGAATTGTGCTGATGCATGATGGTGGTGGTAATCGCTCTAAAACTGTACAAGCTTTACCAGAAATTATTGCCAACTTTCGGAAACAGGGCTATAGCTTTGTTACTATCCCTGAACTTTTAGAAATGCAAGATAGGAGCAAAAGCTGATTACAGAACAAAAGCAAAACCATTAGGTAGGGTTGCCAATTTAGCTCACCGTTATTACAATACAAAAAAACCGTCCAAAATCAACATTGAACGGAATTTTTATGTATTAATACTTTATTTCTACCTAATTCTGTTACTGATTGTACTAATACCTACAAGCTACAAGTCAGGAGGCAAAATTACCTGATCAATTGCGTGGATTACACCGTTGCTGCCGGTGATATCTGCTTGTGTAACCTTAGCATCATTGACAGTTACACCAGTAGAAGGATCAACCTTAACGTTGATTGCGCCACCTTCAAGGCTTTTAACTTCACCAGATTTTAAATCAGTGGACAATACCTTACCAGGTACTACATGGTAAGTTAAAATCTTGAGCAATACTTCCTTGTTAGCTGGGTTTAACAATTCTTGCAAAGCATCTGCTGGCAACTTAGCAAAAGCGGCATCAGTGGGTGCAAAAATAGTTAAGTTATCTTTGCCTTGCAAAGCTCCAGTCAACCCTGCTGCTTTCAAAGCCTTGGTTAAGGTTGTAAAAGAAGCGTTTGACTCTGCCAACGCTAACAGGTTTTTGCCTCGATTGTCACTTGCCCCTGGGCCTGGTGGAGTTGTAGTAGGTTTCTCACCAGGTTGAGTTTGTGGGGTAGTACCTGGTGTGGGGGGTTTTGGTTCAATAGGTGTAGCGCTACCACCACGGTTATAAGGAGGCTCGTTGAAAATACTGGGTCTGGGATTTGTTACACTACCTTTCTGCGCTACTTGTTTGCGCTTGGTATTGCCCTTTTGTGTTTCGGAAGCAGCCTCGGTAGGTGTGTATTGAGCGTTTACTTGAAGGCGTTGACCCTTATTATAGGGAGCTTCGCTGAAAATACTGGGGTTAGGATTTAGTACCTCTTTGGCTTCAGATGGTAAAGTAATGAGAAGGCTTAAACTAGTGAATCCTGCTATGCCTGCCAACGTGGTCAGCAGTTTGCTGTTATTTGTCTTCATAAATTTTGTTTGTCTTTTTGTCCATACATTACATAAAGATTTATAACATTTTGCTATGCACAAAATCTAACCAAAGAGGGAAGTAAAATTTTTCCTCAGAAGAGTTTTTGCTAGCGAGGTAAAATATATAACCTCGGATTAAGCTGATCGGTATGAAATATATCTACCACATATTTTATGTAATGAGTATATTTTCTCAGTCACACTGATAAAGAGTTAAAAAGCCTCACTTGGTGTAGCCTCAACTCTAAAAGAGTATGAAGAGCAACTAATGTAAAGAAAAATTACTTTAACTAAAGATACAATTGTAAAGTTTAAGAAGTTGACCAGTTATCAGGTATACGACATGCTGGAATTATACCAATGGGAACTATCTCAATACTCAGAGAAAGTGCGCCTAATTCTAGATTTTAAAGGACTAGATTACCGCAAAATAGAAGTTACGCCTGGGATTGGACAAGTAGAACTGTTCCGGCTGACTGGTCAGAAACAAGTCCCAGTATTAAAGGATCGTAATAAATATATTGCGGATTCTACGGAAATAGCTAAGTATTTAGACTTAGAGTATCCCGATCGCCCCATAATACCCCAAGATCCCAAAAAACGGGGTTTAACTTTATTGATAGAAGAATGGGCGGATGAATCTATAGGCATCAAAGGTAGGAAAGCGCTATTTGCAGCTGTAAGTCAAGATCAAAATTTCCGCAAGTCTTTATTACCCACCTCAACACCAGATATATTTAAAAGTCTGGTTGGAGGAGTACCTACTGACTTACTGACAGTGTTGGGTTTTGGAGTAGGTTATAGTCCAGATGTGATTCAGTCAGCGATCGCATCTTTAAAACAAGACTTGGAAGCGCTAACGTTATTATTGGCAGATAGTCCTTATTTAACTGGAGATGAGCCGACTTTAGCTGACTTAGCAGTGGCTGGCTTATCGATATTACTCAAGTTTCCCCCTGGTCCCTATTTGGATTTACCAGCTTCTATTAGAGGAAAAGGATTGCCAATCTTTTCAGAGAATATAGATTATGAACCATTCTTTACCTGGCGCGATCGCATTTACGCCCAATTCCGTAAACCATTAATTAGTACCACTTCAGCAGGGGGTGCGCCAACTTCGATTCAGATTGATTAGGGAATGGGTATTGGGCATTGGGCATTGGGTTAGGAATTGGGCATTGGGAATTGGGTATGGGACATGGAGATTAGGGAGATTAGGGAGAATAATTAATAACTAGTGACAAATGACCAATGACTAATGACCAATGACAAATGACAAATGACTAATCAGATGAATTCGGGACAGCCATTAGGTTCGGTTATTCAAGGTTCTCTAACTGAAGGTTTAGAAGTACGATTGCATCCTGACATTTCTGTGGAAGATATGCGGGTTGGTAAGTTTCTTGTTGTGCAAGGGATGCGATCGCGCTTTTTTTGTATGCTGACAGATGTAGCATTAGGAGCTGCTAATGCCCGAATTATTGCTAATCCCCCCAGTTGGGAAGACACTTTTTTACGGGATGTTTTAGCCGGAAGTGGTACTTATGGTACTATCAACCTCGCACCGATGTTGATGTTCACTCCCGAAGCGGAAGAATCTTTCTCCCCAACAAACGGCAAATCGGCAAATCCCTTTATCCCATCAGTAACGGGTTTAGCTTCCTTTGTGCCACAAACCAGCACGACGATGGAATTGTTGCCTGTTAAAACTATTCCTAGCCACTTTAGTCAAGTTTACGAAGCCAGTGTTGACGACTTTCGCCGCGTGTTTGGTTGGGAAGATGACCCCCAAAGGCGAAATTTTTCCATAGGGAAACCTTTGGATATGGATGTGCCCGTTTGTATCGATTTAAACCGCTTCGTGGAACGGAGTAATGGGGTTTTTGGGAAATCTGGTACTGGTAAATCCTTTCTAACTCGGCTACTTTTAGCTGGCGTTATCCGTAAAAATGCGGCAGTAAATTTGATTTTTGATATGCACTCTGAGTATGGCTGGGAAGCTGTCGCAGAAGGAAAGAACGTCAATACAGTTAAGGGATTAAAGCAACTTTTTCCAAGTAAGGTAGAAGTTTATACCCTTGACCCCGAATCGACAAAGCGCCGGGGTGTGCGTGATGCTCAAGAACTTTATTTGAGTTACGAGCAAATAGAAGTTGAAGATATTAAGTTATGTAGTCGAGATTTAGGGCTATCTGACGCAGCCCTAGATAACGCCAATATTCTATATAGTGAGTTTGGCAAGTCTTGGATTGTCCAATTGCTAAACATGACTAACGAAGAAATCGAGATGTTCTGCGACGAGAAGCGCGGACACAAAGGCTCGATTATGGCATTACAGCGCAAACTCTTGCGGATGGACAGCTTGAAGTATATGCGAGCAGTTTGTCCCCAGAATTACATTAGTAAAATTGTCCAATGTCTGGAATCTGGGAAGAATGTTGTGATAGAATTTGGTTCCCAGTCTAATATGCTCTCTTATATGTTGGTGACGAACATGATCACCCGACGTATCCATGAGCATTACGTCAAAAAAGCAGATAAATTCCTGCAAAGCAAAAACCCTTGCGATCGCCCCACTCCGTTGATGATTACCATTGAAGAGGCACACCGTTTTCTTGACCCGGCTATCGTACAAAGTACTATCTTTGGGACTATTGCCCGTGAGTTGCGGAAGTATTTTGTCACACTTTTGGTAGTTGATCAACGTCCATCAGGCATAGATAATGAAGTTATGTCCCAGATTGGAACTCGCATTACCGCTTTGCTTAATGACGAAAAAGACATTGACGCGATTTTTACGGGTGTATCTGGTGGTAGCGGACTGCGATCGGTACTGGCAAAGTTAGACTCTAAACAACAAGCTTTAATTTTGGGTCATGCCGTACCCATGCCCGTAGTAGTACGTACCCGTCCTTACGACGCAACTTTTTACGAAGAAATTGGTGAGCCAGCGTGGGAAGAAAAACCTGACGCGGAAGTATTCGCAGCTGCTGAACTCGCCAAAGCTGACCTGGGATTTTAAATAGTTATTTGTCATTGGTCATTGGTCATTGGTCATTTGTCCTACCCTACGGGAAGTCACTGATTTAATCTACATCAAGATTAATCCCTTAGCGACCAACTCCCAATTCCCAATTCGTAACATCCCTCCATTCTCACAAGAAATTAAGTTCGGTTATCCGGCTACTTTTTGGCAACAGAAGAGGGGTTTTTGGGGTCACTATAGATATAGTCAGTAATTTCAAGGAAGCCTAAATTTTTTTCCAAACGACCAATTTTGGATTATAATTGAAAGTTTTATCTTAAGATACTTTACTATCTGCCTGATTTATCGTACTATAAAACTAAGTGAAACTCATACCGACTTCGGATTTGCTAGTTACTCTCAGTAACTACCTAAAGTAAGAATTCTCAAAAATAACCAGTGTGCTAATAAGAGATTGAAAATTTAGGGAAGGTAGGGGAACCTATCTTAGGGGCTTAACGTCTTAAAAACGTCTATATCAATTGATAATTGTTTTTAGTAGCTCCTGATATTTCGTGATAGATTTACTACTTTTATCCATCCATTTTAGTAAGAAAACATACATTTTATTTACGGAGTAGAGGACAACGCACCAATGCCTACTGTCAATACCCAAACGGAAAATCTCAACACCAGATTCACGGCTGATATGGTGCGAACCTATCTGCGAGAAATTGGCCGTGTACCACTGCTAACCCGTGAACAAGAGATTGTATATGGGAAGCAGGTTCAACAAATGATGACGCTCATCGATGCCAAAGAGGTTTTGGCAAAGAAACTGCACCGCGAACCGGAGATGTCAGAGTGGGCTGACGTGGTTCAACAATCGGAAACTGAAGTACAACAAACGGTAGCGCAAGGTAAGCGAGCAAAGCAAAAAATGATCGAAGCGAATTTACGCTTAGTCGTTGCTATTGCGAAAAAATATCAAAAGCGAAATATGGAATTTCTGGATTTAATTCAGGAAGGAACACTAGGATTAGAGCGGGGTGTGGAGAAATTTGACCCAATGAGGGGTTATAAGTTCTCGACTTACGCTTACTGGTGGATTCGCCAAGCTATTACCCGTGCGATCGCTCAACAAGGACGTACTATCCGGTTGCCGATCCACATTACCGAAAAACTGAACAAAATCAAGAAAGTACAGCGTGAGTTGGCTCAAAGCTTGGGGCGATCGCCCACTCCAGCTGAAATTGCCAAAGAACTGGAACTAGAACCTGCTCAGATCCGCGAGTACCTGAACATGGCGCGTCAACCAGTTTCTTTGGATGTTAAAGTTGGCGATAACCAGGATACTGAGTTGCAAGAAATGCTCGAAGATGGCGGGCCATCACCAGAGTATTACACCAACCAGGAATTCTTACGCCAAGATTTGAACAACCTACTAGCAGAACTAACCCCGCAACAGCGAGAAGTTTTAGCTCTACGCTTTGGTTTAGAAGATGGTAACGAAATGTCATTGGCGAAAGTGGGTGAGAGATTGAATCTCAGCCGCGAACGTGTCCGCCAGTTAGAGCATCAAGCTTTGGCTCATCTGCGTCGCCGTCGCGCCAATGTCCAAGAATACGTTGCTAGTTAAAGATGGAGACGCGAAATCCCGCGTCTCTAGAGCATGATGAGCCTCCTGAATTCAGGGGGCTATTTTTTTATACTGATAGCCAGGAAAAATATTTGGATCTGAGGCTGTGTTTCTACGGCGACAAATCCGAGAAAATACTATCAGTATTTTTATTTATTAAAAAGTAAAAAACAAGGTACTACGAAATCCATATTGATTGAAAGGATTTAATTTCTGATTAACTTCACCCAACGAGATGAATCTATTGGATGAAAAATAACTCAAACTAATGTTAATTAATGTAAAGTTAATTAACATTAGTTTGTAGTAAAAGGTTTAGTCCTATTTGACGGGCTCAAGCCCTCTCTTCTCTTCTCTTCTCTTCTCTTCTCTTCGAGAGGCTACGCCAACGAGAGGCTACGCCAACGAGAGGCTACGCCAACGAGAGGCTACGCCAACGAGACGCTGCGCGAACACTACAAACCTTTAATTGTTTACGCCGCTCTACTTCCCTTAACTGGTGGTAATCTAAGATTGTTGGGCTAGATTAAATAAAAACTTTGGTTTTTGACAGTTTTCTTTTTTGGACAATAGTAATATAAGTCGTTAACAAAGTCTTTGGCAATTAAGACTTGGTTATAGTTTAAGTAAGTTCTAAAGAACTTAGTTGATTTTTTAACAGGAGAAGTAGGGTGCTTAACAACCTTTATCAGTTCTTATCTCCCCGCCAGTGGGGAATTTCCCTAGCGGGCTTAGGCTTACTTCTCGGTTTGGGCTTTATAGGCAAGCAGACTCAAGTCGTACCGGTTACAGATTCTCCATTATCATCGGCTCAGATTCAACAAAAAACCACAACCTCCGAAAACTCCCTTTTGTCGCAGCTCAGAAAAGTTAGAGAGCAGAGAAGTCAGCTGAGAGCATCTGCTGGAGAGAGAGGGATTTTTGTACATCAGAGCGGAAAAACACTCCCTAAAACCACAGCGCTGGTTCCAGATTCTCAGGGAGCTACAAAAGGTGCAGAAGGTTTACCAAAAGTGAATTTTCCTGTCAAGGATGGGGTTTATCTCTATGGTCAATCGCCAAAATCAAACCAGCTTGGTCAAGGTTACATCATATTTCAAAAGCAGCAGGATAAGATAACTGGTGCATTGTATATGCCCCAATCAGAATTTAATTGTTTTCAAGGTACGCTCAACAAGTCAGGAGAGTTGGCAATGACGGTCAATAGTTCGTCAAATGAAGCCAGTACTCCTCGGTCAAATCAGGTAGCTGCAAACAGTCAACTACCTAAAGTCAGTGAAGATGAGTTCAGCAGTTATCCTTACTCAGTGGCTCTGCAAGACTTTTATCAATTAAATTCCATCACAGCTAGCGATCGCCGCACGTTGCAAATGTGCAAATAATCATTAAGTTAATACTCAATTCCTGGTTGCGCTTTCACGCCTTGATCGCGGAAAGGGTGCTTAATTAAGGTCATTTCGGTTACGAGGTCAGCACGCTCAATTAAACCTGCTGGTGCGCCTCTACCTGTGAGAATAACGTGCTTGTTAGCTGGTTTTTGCGCCAAACCCGCCAAAACGTCCTCTAATGGTAAGTAAGCCATTTTGAGAGCGATGTTAATTTCGTCCAACAACACCAGATGAAAGTCTGGGTTGCGAATATATTCTAATGATTTTTCCCAGGCGGCACTAGCTTTGTCAAGATCGCGATCGCGGTCTTGAGTTTCCCAAGTGAAGCCTTCACCCATTGCATGAAATTCTATTTGGTCTTCCCAATAGCTGAAAACCCTTTTTTCTGAAGGTTCCCAGCTTCCCTTGATAAATTGGACGATCGCTACTTTATAGCCGTGACCTAGCGATCGTAACACCATCCCCAAAGCCGCAGTGGTTTTACCTTTACCATTACCAGTATTTACAATAATTAACCCTTTTTCTGGTACAGCTTCTGCTATGCGCTTGTCTTGCACTTCTTTGCGTCGCTGCATTTTTTTGCGGTACTGTTCATCAGTCAGAGATGAAGACATTACCTCATCAATCAAGCGCCCAATTTCTTGATCTTGGTTTAATTCTTGTGGTGTATCGTTTTTCATTAAGCTTGTCTAGAAATAACTGTTAAAAGTGTTGGGAATGAACCAAAATCTTCTTACTTATCCAATTTCACTTAAATCACTTGATTGGAAATGTCCAGTAAGTTTTCATGTGAAATATTAATAGTATGTTAGCTTTATTAATGATTTGCAGACAAGTGGAAATATCTATGATACACAAACTGAACTTATAATTTGAGTTTACTATTACTGTTTTAAATAATTTAATATGTTCATTAAAGCATTTTAACAATAAAAATTTCTTATTATCTCATTTAGTAAAATCATGAGTTAGATGTTTTAAGTGTCAGAAGCTATGATGTCTAATATCAGAAGATTTATGGATGTTGTTGTTTCCATTTTTCCCATAAAGGCTGCGTATCCTCTGGTTGCCCATCATAGTTGAGCAATTGATCTGAAATTATCACCCATGACTGGGCGCTGCGTGTCCAAATGTTACCTACTGGGCGTAACCAACTTGTATCATCTAAGGTTCCAGCTTTGACATTAATAGTATCGGTTTTATAAGTTCGTTCATGGAACAATCGCGTTCCGCAGTCGCCACAGAATAGGTTATTTACTTCACGTCCGCTATCATTTTTCCGAGTCCAAGCTTTCGGTTTTCCCTGAACAATTACAACAGCATCTCGTAGTACTGTAAGAGACATACCAAAGGCACTAGACGATTGTTTTTGACATTCCTTGCAGTGGCATAGATAAAGGGTTAAAGGTTGGGCATGAATTTCATAACGAATCTGTCCACATTGACAACCTCCAGTATATGGAATCACAAGTTTTATCTCCTGACAATTTGTGTTGCTTTATTGTAACTAAAACTATCTCAATCTTAGAGTGGGTTTTAGTAGACACAAACAGAAGACTTGTGAACACAATTCTCTGTGATTCCTTAAATTCTCTTTATCTTTCATCTTCATCTGATTCATCATCCTCACTCCAATACTGTTGAGGGGCATTTCTGTGAACTTCTAAAATTTTTGGTTTTTTGATTTTGTTATCAGGTGGATTAATTGCTTCTAACTGCACATCAAATTTCCAGTTATCACCAAAATCATAAAGATAGGTCATTTTATCACCCGGTTCTAGAGACACATCACCAATCTGCACTTGGTCGGCAAATGGGGGTGTTTCCATATAGGCATGACCGATTTTTATGATGCGACCAAAATGGTCTTTATAACTAAACTCGTACAGGTGATCGTAATCAAAGTCAAAAGCATCAAGAATTGTCTCTGCTAACCAGCTTAATGGTTTTTTGGCTGGTATGGCAATGCGCCGCCAAGCCTTAAAAAGGGACACTTTAAAAATATAAATCCCGTCAGTAAAACCTTGCTTGGGAACAAGTAAATTATGCTCCCATTCTGGAAAAAATGGTTGAAAATGTGACTGCAACTTTCCAAAAGTTACATTGACCTCATCCTGTAATTCTGCTCGTATACCTAGTGGAAATAGTAGTTGCAACATAGCATCACCAAATGGCAGGCGTTCTAAACTAGTAATGCGCCATCCTTTGCCTTCTGTTGGCTTGCCATGTTTAATAGATAAAAATCCAAATAACTCTAACAGGGCAACATTATGCAACCCAGGATAATAACTAATATCGTGTTGGTGTTCATATTTAGGGAATTTTAAACCTTTATCTGGGACGCGGGGCCAAAGTTGAATACATCGAAATAAATTACCCAATGAATCTTGATGTTCACCTATGATTTCGTTATTTCCCCAAATCAACCAGGCTTCTAATAAATTGAAATAGCGTTCTGTTGGATTGAGGTTTGACCATGATTGCAAAGTTGCTGCGTCTAAAACTAAAATCTGCTTTTTCCCTTGGGATCTAATTTGGGCTATCCCAGAACTGCGTAATAACAGATATAGTCCATTAATGTAAGGGTATGATTTCTGTACGGGGCGTTTGAGTTTAGTTTCTATTGGGTGACTTAACAGAGAATTCAATTCTGATAGTACTTTCAGTGGTAGAAGATTATTAACACTACTAACTTCCACTCCATTCGGTTGTAATAAATCTATCAGAGTTTGAAAATCACGCAAAATTGTACCGGGTTGATTTTCATCAATACTGAGTTCTTGCAGGAGTTGTTGTTGTGACTCTGTTAAGGAAGGTAGTTCAGGATTGAGTGTGCGTTCTAGCCGCGCAAATAAATCTTCCATAAATAAAAATTATAAATTCTCAATTCACAATTTAACCTTCTGTGTAATCTTGTTCTCTTTATACTATAACTACTGAAATTATCCTAATAAACCTTAACCCTATAAGTGTCATAGTAGGTCTATCAAGACCGTAAGCTTAATGAGATGTGAATGATAATATTTTCACCTTCTAGTTGACAATCCCAAGAGTTTGATATGAACAGTAACACTCGTCTACAGATGATTTTAGCTGATACACCTATTGATACAGTATTACCTGCGATCGCTCAACTAAATCTACCTAACTGGTGGTTAGCCGGTGGTGCAGTCCGAAACACTGTTTGGTCTTCGATTTTTGGGAATGACTGTGGGTTAGGTATTAAAGATTTTGATATTGCATTCTTTGATATAGAAGGGAACCGTTCTCAGGAACTAGCAGCAAAGGCGACTCTCACAGAACAATTTCCTCATAACGAGTTTGATGTCAAAAATCAAGCCAGTTTTGCTCGTTGGCGGCTTGGTAGCAGACCCTACACTAGTACAGAAGATGCCATTACGGAGTGGCTGCACACCGCTACTGCTGTCGGAGTTCGACTAGATACACAACGCCAATGGCAATTTTTCACTCCCTACGGATTGGATGACCTGTTTGATGGCATTATTCGACCTACACCAGCACATACTCATAATATAGATGCCCACAATAAGGCATCTGGATTCTTGCAGAAGTGTCCTAATCTGCGTTTGGCGTAAAAGTTAGAGTAGCTTTTCCGTTACAAGGGAATAATCGCGTTTCAATTTATAACCCTTGAATACGGAATCACAATGTTAATAATTTTCTACCACTGGGAATAATTAAAGTAGAACCCCTTGTACGAGAAGACGGGGGGTAGTACTAATTTTGTAAGTTTATAGGCAAAAATCAATGCCAAATCGTACTGGATACCCAATCAACTCAACTCTCCACGAAGGAATCCAAACAATTATTTATCAAACACAAATGCCAAAAACGCAACAGCGAGTTATCCTCAAGTTGCTTAAAAATGAATATCCTACTCTTGAAGCCTTTACTCGCCTGAAAAATGAGTATCAAATTCAGCAAGGTTTAGACCATCCCAACATAGTGAAATCTATTAGTCTAGAAACCTTTGATAATCGTGTTGGACTGTTGTTAGAAGACTTTGGTGGTCAATCTTTAGCGCAAATTATTCAGACAGAAAAACTTGACTTAATTAACCATTTAAATATTGCTATTCAACTGACTAAAGCTCTAGATTATTTACATAAACATCAGATTATTCATAAAGATATCAAGCCTAGCAACATAATTGTTAACTCCCAGACAGGTATTGTTAAACTTACTGACTTTGGTATAGCCTCTCGCCTCAATAAGGAAAATCCTCAATTTAATAACCCTAACTGCGTTGAAGGCACACTTGCCTACATGTCTCCTGAACAAACGGGGAGAATGAATCGTATTCTTGATTATCGCACTGACTTTTATTCTCTCGGCGTGACTTTATATGAAATGCTCACCGAGAAAACACCATTTTTTAGTCAAGACCCCTTAGAACTAGTTTATAGCCATATTGCTGTTCAACCGATAAATCCACAGTTATTAAATCCAACAATTCCTAACGCCATCTCAGAAATTATGCTGAAGTTGATGGCGAAAAATGCTGAAGACAGATATCAAAGTGCTACAGGATTATTAGCAGACTTAGAGTTATGTCTTAATCAGTTAAAATCTAAAGGTATAATTACTGATTTTTTTCCAGGTCGTTTAGATGTCTTAAGCCAGTTATTAATTCCTCAAAAATTATATGGTCGTGAAAGCCAAGTTAATGAACTGTTAGCTGCATTTGAACGCGTTACATCTGGAACTAGTGAGATGATGCTAGTTTCTGGTTATTCAGGTATTGGTAAATCAGTTTTAGTTAACGAAGTTAATAAACCCATTACTCGCAGACAAGGTTACTTTATTTCTGGTAAATTTGACCAATTAAAACGAAATATACCTTATGCTTCTTTAATTCAAGCTTTTGCTTATTTAATGCGGTATTTACTGACAGAGAATAATGAAAAAATAGAAACCTGGCGTGAAAAAATATTATCAGCTTTAGGAACAAATGGTAAAGTCATTACTGACGTAATTCCAGAAGTAGAATTAATTATTGGTACACAGCCAGACGTTGCCAAAATTGGTGCAACAGAATCACAAAACCGCTTCAATCGAGTTTTTAAAGAATTTATCCAAGTTTTTACCCAAAAAGAACATCCCTTAGTCATATTTTTAGATGATTTGCAATGGGCAGACTCAGCCACATTGAATTTAATCCAACTACTTGTAACTGATAGCGACAGCAAACATCTATTGTTCATTGGTGCATATAGGGATAATGAAGTTAATGCAGCACATCCTTTAATTCAAAAAATAGAAGAGATTAAGGATGCTGGCACAGTTGTTAATAATATTGTGTTGCAACCTTTAAATTTAGATAATGTGACTCAACTAGTTGCAGAAACTTTACAAGAAGCAGATATTAACCCTGATTCTGAATACAGCACTTTTAGCGATAGAATTATCCAACTAGCTGAATTAATTTCTAATAAAACAGGTGGAAATCCATTTTTTCTCACACAACTTATTCAGGCACTTCATCAAGAAAAACTTTTGAAGTTTGACTTTATTAAGGCTCAATGGCAATGGAGTTTAAAAGATATTCAAGCAATTGGAATTACCGACAAAAATGTAGTTGAGTTAGTTGCAAGTCGAGTTGAGAAGCTACCAAAATCTACCCAAGATGTTTTAAAATTAGCAGCTTGTGTAGGTGACAGATTTAGTCTTGATGTTTTATCGATAGTTAATGAAAAATCAGCTTCTTTGACAGCTAATGATTTACACTCAGCTTTGCAAGCGGGATTAATTCTACCTTTAAGTGAAGCTTACCGTATTCCTTTAGTTTTTAATCAAGAAGAAGCGGTTAATTTAAATTTCGACACTTCACAAGTGGGTTACAAGTTCTTGCATGATAGAGTACAACAAGCAGCATATTCGCTGATTCCAGAAGAACTCAAGAAATCTACTCACTCAAAAATTGGACAATTGCTTCTACAAAATATCCCAAAGGAGGAAATAGAAGCTAATATTTTTGATATAGTTAATCAGTTGAATGTAGGTATTCTTAACCTAATAGAACAATCTGATAAAACCGAATTGGCACGATTAAACTTAATTGCAGGGCGAAAAGCTAAAGCTTCTACAGCTTATGACGCTGCACTTAAGTACTTCACAAATGGGATAGAACTTTTAAGTAGAGACTCTTGGCAAACTGAATATACCTTAACTTTATGTTTATATGAAGGAGCCGCAGAAGCAGCCTATCTGGGCGGTAATTTTGAGCAGATGCAGCAATGGGCTGAGGTGGTTCAGCAAGAAGCCAAAATCCTTCTAGATAAAGTGAAAGTCTATGAAGTACAGATTATCGCTTCTATCATTCAAAGCAAACAACTGGAAGCCATTCAGATAGCAGTATCAATTCTAAAATTGTTAGGAATAAGTTTTCCAGATGAACCGACATCAACTGATATTCAGCAGGGGATGGATGATATTGCTGTTTCTTTGAAAGGGAAAGCCATTGCAGATTTGATTAACTTACCATTAATGTCTGATCCGAACAAGATTGCAGCCATGAAAATCTTAATGGGGGTTCTCCCTGCGGCTTTTCAAACTGCTCCTGTAATGATGCCAATTATTGTCTGTAAAATGGTCAATTTGTCCTTAAACTATGGGAATACGGCTGTATCCGGGTATGGTTATAGTCTTTATGGCTTACTTCTTTGTGGAGTTCAAGGAGAAATTAATTCTGGTTATGAATTTGGGAAATTAGCTTCTAGTTTGGTGTCACAATTTAATGCTGAAGAACTCAAAGCTAAGATTCTAACGGTTGTTAGCGCTCATGTTATGCACTGGAAAGAGCATATTAGGGAGACATTAACATCATCAATGTCTGGATATGCTAGTGGTCTAGAAACCGGAGATTTAGAATATGCTGGTTATTGTGGTTACATTTATCCTTATCATTCCTTTTGGTTGGGTAAGGAACTTTGGGTTTTAGAAAAGGAATTAATAGCTTACTGTGAATCGCTGAAAAAAATCAATCAGCAAGTAGCTTTAACTTGGAATTTAGTATATCTACAAACAGTTTTGAATTTGAAAGGAAATTACGAAAATGTAGATTGTTTAATTGGAGAAGCCTACGATGAGCAAAGTATGCTGCCAATTCATCAGCAAGTAAATGATCTTTACACAATTAATCATTTATTTGTCAATAAACTAATGCTCGCTTACATATTTGGAGAGTATTTTAAAGCTGTAGAAAATGCTGCGATCGCAGAAAAATCTTTAGGTGGTGTTACAGGATTATTTGTTGTTCCACTGTTCTATTTCTACGATTCTTTAGCACACTTGGCTATATATCATACTGCTAAAGAGTCGGAGAGGCAAGCTATTCTAGAAAAAGTCCAAGCTAATCAGCAAAAAATGGAACTCTGGGCTACTCATGCTCCGACGAATCACTTACATAGATTTTATCTCGTGGAGGCAGAACGGTGTCGGATTTTAGGCCAAAAGCTGGAAGCAATGGACTACTATGAAAATTCTATTGCCAAATCTCAAGAGAATAGTTTTCTCCAAGAAGAAGCTTTAGCTTATGAGTTAGCAGGAAAATTTTATCAATCTCTAGGTAAAGAGTTAATTCATCAAATCTATATAACTAAAGCTTATTATGCTTGTATTCGTTGGGGTGCGATCGCTAAAGTTAAATACTTGGAATCAAAATATACTTTTCTAGTAGGACAAACTACTACTGTAGAAACTACTACTTCCAAAATAGATACAATTCACCTCACCACTACCACAACTACTAATAGTAGTAGCTTAAGCGATTTTTTAGACTTTAATACATTCATCAAGTTTTCGCAAGCGATTACCAATGAAATTGTTTTAGAGAATTTGTTGAGCAAGCTAATCAAAATTTTATTAGAAAATGCTGCCGCACAAAAAGCAGTACTACTCCTACTTAAAGATAATCAACTATATATCGAAGCTTCTGGAAATGCTACCGTCAATGTAGTGACAGTTTTACCCTCTATTACTGTTGAAAACTATCAGGATTTACCGCTCTCTGTGATTAATTACGTTTTTCGCACTCAGCAATATCTTGTGTTGAATGATGCAATAACTACAGAACCGTTTAACCTTGATATTTATATTCAGAAATATAAAATAAAATCAATTTTTTGCTTGCCAATAATTTACCAATCACAGCTTACAGGGATTATTTATTTAGAAAATCACTTGTCATCAGGTGCTTTTGTTCCAGAAAGAATAGAAATATTAAAAGTCTTGGTTTCTCAAATGGCTATTGCCATACAAAATGCCCGTTTGTACACAAGAGAACAAGACAAATCTAGAGAATTAGAACAGTCAATCAAAGATTTACAAGAGGCACAACTACAACTTATTCAAAGTGAAAAAATGTCTTCTTTGGGAAATTTGGTTGCAGGTGTAGCACATGAAATCAACAATCCAGTTGGGTTTATTACAGGTAGTATTGCCCAAGCAAAAGATACTGTTAATGATTTAATAGGCTATCTGCAACTATACCGAGAAAAGTTCCCGAATCCTGGTGCTGAGATTGAAGAAAAAGCCGAAGAAATAGATATAAATTTTCTACTAGAAGATTTACCCAAAATGATTGATGGTATGACGGTAGGAACACAGCGCATTCGCAATATTAGTACTTCTCTCCGTACTTTTTCACGCGCTGATACTACCTCTAAAGTATTAGCTAATATCCACGAAGGTATTGATAGTACTTTGTTGATTTTACAGCATCGTTTGAAAGCCGATCATAACCGTCCAGCGATTCAAGTCATTAAGGAGTATGGAAATATTCCATTAGTGAAATGTTATTTAGGACAATTGAATCAGGTATTTATGAATATTATTGCAAATGCAATTGATGCTTTAGAAGAAGCAAATATCGGCCGTAGTTTTATGGAAGTTCAAGAAAGCTATCCAAATATTATTACTATTTTAACTAAGATAGAAGAGAATAATAATCTGATAATTAAGATTCAAGATAACGCTAAAGGAATGTCAGAAGAAGTTAAAGCTTGTATCTTTGAAAATCTATTTACAACCAAATGCGTAGGAAAAGGTACAGGATTAGGATTATCTATTAGTCGCCAAATTATAATAGAAAATCATGGTGGAAGTTTGATTTGTGAATCAGTTTTGGGACAAGGAACAGGATTTATAGTTTCTATTCCCGTTCTGGGATAATAATCTCTCATGATAGAGATAGATTAGCAAAGCTATAGCAACTGATACTCGAATTATTTGATAATTCGGGTATTTTGTTTGTCAGGAATAATTCATTACATCCTATTTTTAAAGCTTGCTAAAGTAAAGATTATTTTGCTGTTAAAAACTATGCAACTGGTAACATCATTACTTAACCAAATCAATATAAAATTGGTCTAATTTGGCACTTAAAACTTTACGTAATGCCTGCTATCATAATAACTAATTGTATACATCAAATCTTGTACTATCTTTCTCATTTACTAACTGATATAAAAATAAACTCTAACTAAATATACAAGAACTTTAGTCTAGTTTTTATCAGCTAAAATATCAGTCGTAAATTGAGTTGAGAAGAAGTTATAAGATGCGAAAATTGTAAAAATTAAGGTGGTTATATTGTGGAAAGAAGAAGAGAAGGTGGGCGAATAGTTCCAAAGGCCATCTCGTTTTTGTTCAATCAGATTACATTGATTGTCCTTGCAGTTATTCTTGTGCTGTTTATTGGAGGTAGGTTTGAATTAGCAAGTGCAACTCAACCTAACGCAGAATTAGAAATTCAAAAACTAACATCCTGTTACGCACTGGGAACTGATGCCATTGGTAGAGGAAATCTCCTTGAGGGAAAAAATATTTATCGGGATTGTTTTACTCAAGATTCAGTCCTGACTGCTATTTTTCCTGATGGGACAACTCAAACAAATTATGGGACAGATGCTTGGGCAGATTTTGTCTATTCAGTATTCCAAGGAAATGGTTATACAGCTACCCAACATTTGATGGGTACGATCAACATTTCAATTGAGAATAATAAAGCAATGATGACCTCTTATCTACATGCGACTCACAAGCGTTCGGAAACTAGCATTGATGTTGCCAATGGCACCTATGAAGATCAAGTTGTCAACATAAATGGGCGCTGGAAAATTCGTAAACGTACTCTCAAACTCATCGATTTCTTGAATCTTAGTTCACCGACAGTTGATTCCTCAAATGCTAATGCCCGAAGCAGTAATTCCTCAGCTCACTTTGTAAGACCAAAAATGTCTGGTTTCAATAAATAATCTTTCACAGCGATCAGGCAAAAATAAAAAGTAAAAAGTACAGAGTACTTTTTACTTTTTATTCTGTTTAATGTATGAGTAAAGAAGTTCGCGTAGGCGTAGCCCGTCGTAGACATCGCTCCGAGGATTTACAATTAAACATGGACTATTACCACCACTTCCATTACTTACAATAACGACAGTAATACCAGCTTTTGGGCAAACTCCTAAACAACTGGTGCTAACCACCCGAAATTCACCCCATAATCCCTCAATTTTTAAACGAGATTTTAACCAATTCTCTAAGTCTTCGGAAGCCGTTGAGCTTCTGCTAGCTGGATGAAAACTATTTGATCGCTCGTTTGCACATTGCGAACACACAAGCACTAAACCAGATTCCCATCGGGGAGAAACGCTCGGAATAGAAATAGAAGTGTCTAACGGACGAGAATTTATTAAGGGCGATGTCTGCTGAGAAGTAGATGCAAAACTTTTAAAGATACGTTGGAGCAATCTTTTAATACGCTTGATAAATTTTTTCATGGACGATCCTACCTATTTCTCTGATAGGATAGTGTAAACTTACCGTTTAATCTGTTCTGGTAGATCGTTTAATAATCAGCGTTTCTGACCAATTTGCAGCAAGTATGCAATTAGCTGTTCTCCTGCGGTGTCGATGTGTCGTTTCAGTAACCTGACAGCAGCTTTTGTATCTTGCTTTTGACAAGCATCTAAGAGTTGATAGTGTTCTTTTTGCGATCGCTCTTGGTAATCCATCTGCGCTAATTGTACGCGAACATAGCGATCGCAATTAATGTGTAAAGTCTTAATCATCCCCAACAACCTGGGACGTTCAGCAGTGGCGTACAGCGTCGCATGGAATTCCCAGTTGAGTTTTGCCAACATACCTGCATCAGTTGCTTGGTCTGTCGCTTCTAGAATCACAGCAGCTTTTTCTATATCTGTTTCTTTGAACTTGGGTATTGCCAATTGCATCGCTTTCACTTCTAAAGCGCTGCGAATTTCACAGATTTCTTGCGCCTCTTGTGCTGTCAACACCGATACGATCGCACCACGATTTAGATGCAGTGTCACCAATCCTTCTGCTTCTAGCTGCTTGAGCGCTTCACGCACGGGAATACGACTAACTCCAAACTGAGTGGCGATTTCATCCTGTCTCAGAGATTGTCCTTCTTGAAAAATGCCGCGCAGAATCGCTTCCCGCAAAGCATCGGCAATTAAATCTGGGGTACTGCGTTGTTGCAGCACATTGGCTGCTAAGTCATTTAAGTTCATGTTGAATATTGTATACAAAATACAAAAAATTGTATACAATATCCAAAGTAAGTTTTTTAAACATCCCTTCAATACCACGGGAGACATTTATGAGCATCGCATCTCAACCAGACCGAGTTATCATCTTCGACACCACGCTACGGGATGGCGAACAGTCACCGGGCGCAACCCTCAATGTAGAAGAAAAGCTGGCGATCGCTCATCAACTAGCTCTCCTTGGTGTCGATGTGATTGAAGCAGGTTTTGCCGTTGCTAGTCCTGGAGATTTTCAAGCTGTCAAAACCATTGCTGAACAAGTTGGAATACCCGGTGGGCCAATCATTTGCAGTTTAGCTAGAGCCATTCGCCAGGATATTCACGCAGCCGCCGAAGCCTTGAAGGGAGCAGAGCGTCCGAGAATCCACACGATGATTTCTACCTCTGATATTCACCTGAAATATCAATTGAAAAAGTCTCGCAGCGAAGTATTAGCGATCGCATCAGAAATGATTGCATACACCAAGTCGTTTGTAGACGATGTAGAATTTTCACCAATGGATGCTAGCCGCACTGAGCCAGAGTTTCTGTATCAAGTTTTGGAGGCGGCGATCGCAGCAGGTGCAACTACAATCAATATTCCTGATACCGTTGGTTACTGTACACCCAAGGAAATCGGAAATCTGATTCAAGGAATTCGAGACCATGTTCCTAATATTGATGGGGTAATTCTTTCCATTCACACTCAAAATGATTTAGGTTTGGCGACAGCTAACGCTTTGGCAGCTATTGAATATGGTGTGCGTCAGGTGGAGTGTACCATTAATGGCATTGGGGAACGAGCAGGCAATGCAGCATTGGAAGAGATTGTGATGGCGTTGCAGGTTCGCAAACCATTTTTCAACCCTTACTTTGGTCGTCCGGTTGATGCCGATACACCCCTGACTAATATTAAGACTCAGGAGATTTATAAAACCTCATCCTTAGTTTCCCAATTAACTGGGATGTTGATTCAGCCCAATAAAGCGATCGTGGGAGCAAACGCTTTCGCCCATGAGTCTGGTATTCACCAAGATGGGATTATCAAGCACCGCGAAACTTATGAAATTATGGAAGCTGCTGCAATCGGTTTGCCAGAAAATCGCATTGTTTTGGGCAAGCACTCTGGAAGGAATGCTTTTCGTACCAGGCTCAAAGAATTGGGTTTTGAATTGAACGAAGCGGATTTGAATAAAGCCTTTAATCGGTTCAAAGAAGTCGCTGATAAGAAAAAAGAAGTCTCAGATTGGGATTTAGAAGCGATCGTTCGAGATGAAACGCAGATTCAAGTAGAAAGTGGCTTCCAAATCGAACATGTTCAGGTAATTTGTGGTGACTGCACTTGTCCAACTGCAACTATTACAATTGTTACCCCCGATGGCAAAATCCTCACAGATGCGAGTGTCGGCACTGGCCCAGTGGATGCGGTGTATCAAGTAATTAATCGATTGGTGCAGATTCCCAATCAACTGATTGAGTTTTCCGTCCAATCTGTGACTGGAGGAATTGATGCACTAGGAACTGTGACAGTTCGCTTGAAACATCAAGAGCGGATATTCTCTGGACAAGCATCTGATACAGATATCGTGGTAGCCGCAGCTTACGCTCATATCAACGCCCTAAATCGTCTTTATCGTTATTTGCAAACAGAGAGATCCCATTTCCATGAAATAAACTCTGCTGTTGTGTCTGGGTAGATTCAGATGCGTTGCTGAATACATGTATGAATCATGTAGAGACGTAAAATTTTACGTCTCTACAAGGGTTTTGGTTGCACCACTAAGGTGACTCAAACACGCCCATTTGCCCTAGCCTAATCGTGAGTATTTCCATATCGCTGAAGGCTTTGCGCCCCCACTAAATTCTTCCTTGGCAAAAAACTTGACATCAAAAAGCTTTAATAGTATGTTTGTACCATTAAAGCACTTAATTGTTGCATAAAACTTTAACACTCCCGATTGCGCCAACAGGAGAGCAAAATTAATGAGGCTATCTAAGGTAGACTTGAGCGGTTTAGTAGCGATCGCTCACTCTGATGGATATTTGCAGTTGTTGCTAGATCGAGGTGACGAACTAGAGTTTTTGGAAATTCCGGCACCGATACAAGCTTATGAAGGATTGCAAGAACTGAACGAGGCAATCGCCCAAACGCCTGCATTACCCTTTGAAGAAGAACCAATAGCTATGCTACCAGTTAGCTCATCAATGGCGATCGCTGTAGGATACGATCGCGACGAACAAATTTTGCAAGTTGAGTTTCAAAGTGGATCTGTTTACCAGTACTTAGGCGTAGACGAGGATACCTGGGAAGATTTACACGCCTCTGATTCAGTTGGCAGCTTTTTCAATCAAGAGATTAAAGGCAGATATGACTGCGATCGTCTAGATAATGCAGATTATACTATTGACTAATAACTGCGTGTAGGGTTTTCAATTGTTACGCGATCCAGCATACACAGAGCCCCTATCGCTTCTCCTCCTGGTGTTAGCAAAGGTACGCCTGCATAAAATCTCACAACAAGTCCAGCACCAATGACTATAGGATTCGTAGCAAATCTTTCATTAGTTAAGGTTTCGGGAATAATTAAAACTTCGCCACTTTCCATACAAATCGCCCCGAATCCTGTTTAAATAACTAAGCAAGCATCTAACTTGATGGCTTTAATTATACTAATATCCCTTAAGAGGGATGAGTCATAGTTTTGGTAAATTTCAGTAAATATTGGAAGATTTATACCCTGATAATTTTGGATAAATAAAATTACTTAGCTAAAAAATTCTTGTTGTTACCCAAAGCATTAACAAGATCATACACCAGTGGTATTTTCTTCAGAGACAATAGAGAAAGCCCACATAATCAAACGCAGTTATGACGACTACACTTGTTTCTGCTGTTAAACCAAAAGCCGAAGATAGTTTTGCCATTAGCTTTGCACCATTGTCTCTTGAAGAAATCTATGCCAAGTCTGACGATCCAGCCAACGGTGCTGTGGTTCTGATGAGTGGCGTAGTTCGCAATCAAACTGATGGTAAACCTGTAATTGCTCTAGAGTATCAAGCTTATGAACCTATGGCATTGCGGATATTTTATCAAATTGCTGCTGATATTCGCTTATCTACGTCTGATGTAAATCGGGTAGTGATTCATCATCGCACTGGACGTTTGCAAGTTGGAGAAATCAGCGTTTTAGTAGCAGTGGGTTGTCCTCACCGGAGTGAGGCATTTGAAGCTTGCCAGTATGCTATTGATACCCTCAAACACAATGCACCTATATGGAAGAAAGAACATTGGGAAGATGGTTCTAGTTGCTGGGTAAGTATCGGTGCTTGCGAACAGTTAGCAGAAAATTGTTCTTAGACCAATTCTATGTAAGGCTGCGCTTTATTCACGTAGGGGCAATTCATGAATTGCCTCTACAGTCTATAGTTTTACATCAGTGTTTATATTCGCAAAACAACAATTTTTGTTGCATTTGTTTACAAAAACTACATTCCTCTATTGAGGTTTGTAAATAATTTGTATTTCCCCAAGGAATATTCCTTTAGACTGATCTTTAACTGAAAAATGTGGGAATAAACACAAATGCATTCGTTAAATATATTTTGTCACGAATTTGTAGTTGCTGTTTCCTTTGTAGCTTGCATTGTTGGACTGGTATTACTGTTGGACAGTAAGCAACAAAAAAGTGACGTGGAAGAAACAGAAGTGATTCTGTTTAGAATGAGCTTTACTTACTGGCTAGTTTACTGTGTAGCTTTTGGCATAGAAAAAATAATTTTACCCGAATGGGGATCTGTAGTTATGACTTTGAAAATAACTACCGCTCTGTCATATTTCTTAACTTTTTCGTGTATTGTTAGTCTGCCACTACACAAATTTGCAGTCCACCGTGTTGAAGAATAGACATTGGGACTGGGGAACGATCAAGATTTCATTGCGATCGCTAATGCCGTTTCCAGTTCTGACTGCGCCAAAGGAGTTAAAATAAACACTTCTTGTACCGTCTTCCCCTGCCGTGCAATTACTTTATAGCCACCGCGAATTGGTACTGAGACACGCAGTTGCATTTTTGGACAATGACCTCTTGCCCGCCCAATCACTCCCGGCGTTACCGTTTGGATGCCATCCTGCTGACAAAGACGTTCTAAAATTGGGATAAGACCAGAAAGGTGTGTCGAGTGATTCCAAACTAGTCTGGCAGCTTTTTGTGAAGCCGCCCGGAGCGAATCTGCGGTGGGTTTGCCCATAATAATTAAGCTGCTTCTAGAGGTGCCATTGTCAAACCTGCTCGGCGCAGCTGCTGGTGATAAAGTTCCGCAGGTTCTTGAGGGCCGACCCAAACGATCGCTTGACCTTCATAGTGTACCTGATTAGTCAGATCCCACGCGCGATCGCCACTCATTCCCGGAATATATTTCATCAAACATTCAGCCACATGCTGGAATGTATTAAAATCATCATTTAATACAATCACTTTGTAATTTGGATAAGTCTTACGGGTAACTTGACTAGACCGTTCAGGAGTTATAGTTGGTGCTGTGGTCATCCCGTAAACATCTGCTGAAAGGTTCGTAACCATATAACAATTGGTCAATAAGATTTTACAAAACTACAAGTAACTAGTTTAGTACATTGTCATTTGTCCTTTGTTTTAACAAATGACCAATGACAAATGACCAATGACTATCTACCGCCAATTATCCCAGTTTTCGTTAAAAATGGATGTATCAGGGAAAGCGGTGGGGTTGCCATTTTGTTGTAAAAGCCGTTTGAGAGCTTCGAGTTGTGGCTCTTGTTTGGGCAAGTTATCGACTAGTTGGTAGGGTGCGATCGCATTTTTGATCGCAAAGCTAGCAACAGTTCCCGCAGCTGCGCCAGACGACCATTCAAAAGAATGAACTCGATAGGCAGCAGCAGCAATATGACTAGTAGCAATGCTTTTGCCTCCTACGAGCAAATTATCAATTTTCTGGGGAATCATAGCTCTCAGAGCAATTTGGAAGGGATAAGCAAGGCCCGCACCACGCCTTTCACCTGGACGTTCTGTGTTACCAGGGGCTTCTGGAGGACTATTCACCATACAAGGATGGAAATCTATAGCATAGTGACCAATACCCACAGCATCGGGGAAGATGGTAGAACGAGTCCGTCGCATTGCTTTGTCTGGTGGGACTTTACCATCAATTACTGATATTGCTTCCAAACCTGCAACTGCTGCTCGTAGCCTCCGATACATATCTTCTGGCAGAGTCTTGGAGTAATACTGATCATTGTAATCTCGGCGAGAAATATCAATTTCCCAAATACCAAAGCCACCAGGTTGTCCCCAACTGGGGCGGCCAATGATGCGCCGTCCTTCGCGCATATAGGGATATTTCGATAAGCCATGCACTGTTCCCATCGGGGAATTTAACCCAGAAACAAAGCGGTTATTGGTTTGCTGCTGCTTTACACCCTCCCCCAGTTGGGAATCTGTAGTCCCAGCTACTAACCAATAATAAAATGAGAGGGCATTTTCCTCAGCTTTGCGGAGGGTTTCTGTCCGCAGTCCTCCCATCCAGCCTCCTGGTTGTAACTGCCCAGTTCCTTGTAACTGTTGGCGACTGTAAACTAGGTTATCCTTGGCTGTTCCGGGGCGGTAGTCGTTACCCCAAGTCCAGTTTTGCATAGAGATATCCCCTGGTGTCGCAGCAGTAAAACTTACACCTCCAAATTTTGCTGGTTTCCCTTTGTTTGGACTCCAAATGCGACGATAAGTGAAAACTAAATCAAAGTTAGCCAGTCGGGTTAATTCATAGCTAAAATATGGCGCATATTGTAAATAGAAGGGGGGCATCGTCTGCGGTTGCGGTTCCTTAGTTGCCTCCATTGCAAAGGTGTAGGTAAATCCTTGGGGACAATAAGGATCGTTATTTGTGCTGGAAGAAGAGGGTTCTAGGTAAGAACGGGCATCAATACCTAATCGATAGGGAACATCAGCAAGGGCAATAATTTCTCCAGTTTCGCTGGCATCGACGACGTACCATTTCGGAGCATCCCCTTTCGCTTCCTTGGGGAGAAAACGGAGAATAGTTTTAGTAAATCGAGAAGAGTTTTCGTAACTATAAGAATCTTCAATACTTTGAGATAAAGTAAAGGTATTGAGAGGTGGTGCGCCTTTTGGTGGTTGATGTTGGATAGCGATCGCACTATTAATTATTTTGCCATCAGCAGCAATTTCCAAATCCTTAATTACCGTGTTGGGAAACCATTGCAACTTCCCTTTTCCCTGCTTTTCGGCGTCTTTGAGCATATCGACCAAAATGGCGTGAGCATCGCGGGGAAGAAAGCAGGAGTCACTTACCCAACAATCACCAGGGTTAAGTTTACCGTATTTGCGCCCAATGCGGTTTCGCAATTCTAGGTAGCCGCGAGAATAGAATTTGAGAGCCCGTTGAGTTGGGCGTTCATCTAACGCAGATGTCCCTTGAGAAGAAATTTGTCCTCCCAGCCAGTCAGTAATTTCCGTGAGGCAAACCGTTCGTCCTGCTAGCAAACCTTCGTAAGCTGTAGCGACACCAGATAGTCCACCACCCACAACTAAAATCTCGCAGTTCACACTTTTATCTGGGGTTCTTGGTAATGTAGCGATCGCCTTTGACGTTGGCGTAGCCATCGCGGGATCAAATGCAACTAAGGTAGATATTAAATTGAAACCGATCAGCGATGTCAAGCTATAAGCTACTTTTTGTCTGTGCTTCATGGTTAAAAAACCGCTCCAAATCCTGTGTCACCTTGTAGAAGGTAGCATCCAGGAAATGTTCATCACAAGTTTATAATAGTAAATATATTTAAATATAAGTTTTATACCTAAAATACTCAGTATGTCGGCTCAATGTACCTTGAAGTTATTAAAACTCAGTTAACAGTGCTGATTGCTGAGTACTTTTTCCTCATATCTAACACAACGACATACACAACTATAGGATTCATATTTGATTTCTGAAAACATTCAGTACAATTCATAGAGGCTCCTTAACTGTTGCCTCTTGTCTGCTAATACGGTTCGGTTAAGAGCAAAAAATAAAAATATGTAGGTTGGGTTGAGGGACGAAACCCAACATTTTGTAGGGTTTGTAGGGTTTCACTTTCCTACGGTACGCTACGCGAACGTTCAACTCAACCTACAAATATTTTTAAGAATAACTAATAATGTTTAGCTGAAACTGTGCTGATTTGATCTATTTTTCTGAAATTAAAAACTGCTCTTGCTAAAAGTAGACAAGAGCAGTTTTTAATCGCAAAGCCCAAAACAAGAATTTAGGCATCTTCAAGTTCAAATTGAGCCACCGTAACAGCATTAAAAGCGAATGCTAAAACTAGTGGCATCGGCGACTGAAACCAAAAGGTAAAAAGAACAGCTATGATTGTGCCAATCACTGCGGACATCGACCACAATCTTTCTTCAAAAGTCAATCCCTTCTCAGCTTTAATTCCTCTGAGAACATTAACCGGGATTGGTTCTGGCATTACCCCACCCGGAGGAAAAGCCCAGAAGTTGTTACGTCGCTCAACAAATAAATCTGTCCAGCCATTTTCTTGGCACCATGCCTCAATCCATTGAAGTGAGTAATGATTCATCATCGGGTTTGGGAGTTCGGTTTGTAGAAGTTGTGTACTCGGTGAATGTAAACTCTTAGAGATTCCTGAAGAACTAACTAATCGCTATAAAATTAACGCTAATTATCCAATTTTTAAGCTTTGCTAAGCACTGGGAACGCTTATAATTGCGCTCAAACCTTACTTTCACTAATTAAAAGATTAGCAGTTGATGGCGGCTGTTTAATTTAAAAGACAATAAACTTTACTTGGAAAGTTGTAAGTCAAGAATTGTAAATAAGTTGGTGAGTATTACTGCTTAATAAAATCCTTTATATCCTGAAATTCAAATCTAGAAATTAATAATTGTGAACAAATCAACAAGTGTTAGGCATCGTCTGTTGTAGATATTTTTTATCTAGCAAAAATATTCCTTGAGAGTTAGAGATTTCAAATTTTATCATCATTAAGAGTGATATTATGCTCCCCCTTCGATGTTTTGTTAAAGCTTGCTTGATGTGACAAGTAATTTATACTCAATCATTGCAATCGCTATTTTGTAATTATTATCCTGCTTTAGTGCGAACGCTCCTAGATTGCCTTTCTCTACCCAAAGTCGGAGGCATAATTTTGCTCAAGGTGAGGAGCTTATGCCCTTTTTGCGTTACAAAATATTAAGCAAGGGAAATACACATCCCCCAAATCCAGTAGCAAGGCTGCGAGTCTCAATTAGAATCAGCCAGTCTTGCTAATATTCAAATGCGGTAAGCTTAAATGCAGCGATTAGACACCAAATTGACTCTCGATATGTTTTGGCGGCAAGGGTTGGCGTTCCTTCTCGGAATTATTATCTGGTGCGTGGCTGACCCCGCACTGGCAGTAGACTGGACTCATCCACTGTCATTTAGTAACGCAGAGTTGTCAAGACGTGATTTTTCTGGTGACAGTTTGCAAGCTGCGGAGTTTTCTAACGCCAATATGGAACTGGCTAACTTTTCAAACGCTGATTTGCGGGGAGCAGTCATGAGTGCTTCAGTGATGACAAAAGTAAATCTCCACGGAGCTGATTTAACGAATGCAATGGTCGATCAGGTAAACTTGACTAAGGCCGATTTGAGTGATGCAGTTTTCAAAGAAGCTCTTTTGCTCCGTGCCATCTTTAATGATGTGAATATAGACGGTGCAGATTTTACAGATGCAATTTTGGATCGGGCACAAATCAAAGAACTGTGTCAAAAAGCCAGTGGTGTGAATTCCAAAACAGGTGTGCAAACTCGTGAATCTCTAGGATGTCAATGAAACGTGTTGGTGTAATTGGTGGTGGACAACTTGCCTGGATGATGGCGGATGCAGCAGAGAAGCTAGGAGTAGAATTAGTAGTACAAACTCCAAGCGTTCACGACCCGGCCGTGTCAATCGCTCAGGAAACTCTCTTCGCGCCAGTTGATGATGCAAGTGCTACGAAAATATTAGCTCAAAAATGTGATGTCATCACCTTTGAAAATGAATTTGTTAACTTGCAAGCTTTATCTGTTTTAGCACAGCAAGGCGTTTGTTTCCGTCCCAGCTTAAAAGCTTTAGCTCCACTTTTAGATAAATATCATCAGCGTTGCTACTTACGCGATTTGGGTTTACCAGTTCCTCAATTTTTCGCCCTTGACGAGGTGGAACATCTCCAATCAAAAATAGAATATTTAGGTTTTCCAGCAGTCCTCAAAGCTCGCCGCCACGGTTATGATGGTCAGGGTACTTTCATAATTCAAGATTTTGGTACTTTAGAGCAAAAGCTAAGTTATGATACTGTAACAAAACCTTTAAATGGATCATTTTTCTTGTTAGAAGAATTTGTCCCTTTTGAAAGAGAACTAGCAATAATTGCAGCGCGTTCTGTGGAGGGAGAAATTGTAGCTTACCCAGTAGTGGAAACCCAACAAGAACAACAAGTCTGTCGGCGGGTAATTGCGCCTGCTGATATTACACCCAATCAAGTAGCAGAAATAGAAGCGATCGCACATACTCTATTAAATAGCTTAGAAGTAGTAGGAATCTTTGGAATTGAGCTATTTCTCAAGGCTGATGGCAAAGTACTGGTAAATGAAATAGCGCCTCGTACCCACAATTCTGGGCATTTTTCTATTGATGCTTGTGAAACTTCTCAGTTTGAGCAACACCTCAGAGCAGTTTGTGGTTTACCTTTAGGGAATCCAGCTTTGCAGTGTGCTGGTGCTGTGATGGTCAACCTGCTGGGGTATGAAAATTCTCACAGCGACTACCAAAGCCAGCGTCAACAAATAGCGCAGATTCCCCAGGCGCACGTTCACTGGTATGGGAAGACAGAATCACGTCCTGGGCGGAAGTTGGGACATGTTACGGTTTTGCTGGATAATCAGAATAGAGAATCGGCAAGTGCCATCGCCCACACTATAGAATCTATCTGGTATCCCAGGTAAATTAAGCAGAAACTTTCGATGTTGAACACACAACATCTTTTGAAAAGCTATAATGAGTGAGTTGCACTACGACGTTGGTGACTGCCATCAAGTTTTTTGATCTATGCCTTTAATGACAAGGGAGTCAACTGTTCTCGTGGCAGTATACCGGGCATGTACCCGGAAACTTTAAACGAGGAATTTAGGTTCCCACCTGGATAAACCCAGGTCATAAACTTAGGTAAAACGGCGTCGCGGTGAACTTAAAATTATTAGCTTCCAAAATCAGTTAGAATTTGGGAGCTTTAATTATTTAAATGATTATTACTTGTAGTAAAAATCAGAAATCCTAAACTAACGTGATGTCAAGTTTAGTTGATTACTAAACTTGAATAATCCCACTCCGCTTGTAGAGACATAGAACTGCTATGTCTCTACATTCTTTTTTAGAGATGTATTTTTAACATCTGCTGCCAGGTTGTTCAATACAATGAGTGATCGATTCCTTTCCCATCATAAAATTAATTCCTTCTCCCATCTCAAAATGAGTGAACTGATAGTAAATATTGCCATGTTTTTGGGAAAACTAAATAGTGAAGTCTCAAGAATTAAGCCGTATGGTCAGCATTCCCGGATATCACGTTAGCAAAGAACTCTACAATGGTTCTCGAACCTTGGTTTATCGTGCTAATCGAGAAAATGACCAAAAATCTGTGGTGATTAAGCTGATGAAAACTGTTTATCCCAGTTTCATTGAATTGATACAGTTTCGGAACCAGTTTACCATCGCCAAAAACTTAAATCTACCTGGAATCATTCAAACATACAGCCTGGAACCCTATCAGAATGGCTATGCGTTAGTGATGGAAGACTTTGGGGGAATTTCTCTCAAAGATTATTTGACCTCTGTAGAGACACGATATATCGCGTCTCTACAAGAGTTTTTACAAGTAGCGATCGCACTGTGCAATACATTAGATATTTTAATTCGCCATCGGGTCATTCACAAAGATATTAAACCCGCCAATATTTTAATCAATCCACAAACTAAAGAAGTTAAGTTAATAGACTTTAGTATTGCATCTCTGTTGCCACGGGAAACTCAAATTTTGATGAGTCCTAATGTGCTAGAAGGAACACTTGGCTATTTATCACCAGAGCAAACGGGACGAATGAATCGGGGAATTGACTACCGGACTGATTTTTATTCTCTAGGTGTAACTTTTTACGAGTTATTAACAGGGCAATTACCATTTCAATCGCACGATCCGATGGAATTGCTACATTGTCATATTGCCAAACTTCCGCTTTTAGTACATGAGATTAATCCGCAAATTGCGCCTGTACTCTCATCCATTGTGAATAAACTGATGGCGAAAAATGCCGAAGACCGCTATCAGAGCGCATTTGGGCTGAAATATGATTTAGAAAATTGTTTACGTCAGCTAAAAGAAACGGGGGAAATTGCAAGTTTTCCAATTGCTCAACGGGATGTGTGCGATCGCTTTATTATCCCAGAAAAACTCTATGGTCGTGAGCCTGAAGTTGAAACTCTTCTCAAAGCCTTTGACCGCGTTACCAACAATCAGACGGAACTAATGTTAGTGGCTGGTTTTTCTGGTATTGGTAAAACTGCTTTAGTTAACGAGGTTCACAAACCTATTGTCCGACAAAGAGGTTACTTTATAAAAGGCAAATTTGACCAATTTAATCGTAATATTCCTTTCTCGGCTTTTGTGCAGGCATTTCGAGACTTAATGGGACAATTGCTCAGTGAAAGTGATACTCAATTGTCAACTTGGAAAAGTGAAATTTTACAAGTGCTGGGCGATCAGGGGCAAGTTATTCTTGAAGTAATTCCAGAACTCGAACAAATTATTGGTCAACAACTACCTGCAACTGAACTTTCACCAAGTGCAGCACAAAATCGCTTTAATTTACTCTTTCAAAAATTCATTCAGGTATTCACCACAAAAGAACATCCACTAGTAATTTTCCTTGATGATTTGCAGTGGGCTGATTCTGCATCACTCAAATTGATGCAGTTGTTGATGAGCGAATCAGGAAGTGGAGCTTTACTTTTAATTGGAGCTTATCGAGATAATGAAGTATCTACCGCTCATCCGTTAATGTTGACTTTAGCAGATATTCGCAAAGCCAATGCTACGATTCATACTATTGCTTTAGCTCCGTTAAATAAAGCTAGTTTAAATCAATTGATGGTTGATACCTTTAGTTGTTCAAGTGAAATTGCCCAACCCCTAACGCAACTCGTCTATCAAAAAACTCAAGGGAATCCATTTTTTGCAACGCAATTTCTCAAAGCATTATATGAAGATGGACTGATTACTTTTAATTTTGCTCAAAGTTACTGGCAATGTGATATTGCTGCTGTGAAAGCACTTGCTCTTACCGATGATGTGGTAGAGTTCGTAGCGCTACAGTTGCAGAAGTTGCCAGCAGCAACGCAAAATGTGTTGAAATTAGCTGCGTGTATTGGCAACTCTTTTGATTTGCTAACCTTAGCAATTGTTTCTGAACAATCGGAAATTGAAACAGCAGCATCTTTATGGAAAGCTTTGCAAGAAGGGTTAGTTTTACCTACTAGCGAAGTTTATAAATTCTTTCAAGATAGTGGGCATGATTGTAACTCAAATCCTCTAAACTCCAATTTACAAGTCCCTATATACAAATTTTTACACGATCGCGTGCAGCAAGCTGCCTATTCGCTAATTCCAGATAAAGAGAAACAATTTACCCATCTTAAAATTGGCCAATTACTCTTGCAAAATACCTCTGAGTCTCAGCAAGAGGAGCGAATTTTTGAGATTGTCAGTCAGTTGAATTGTGGAATAGCGCTAATCACCCAGCCAAATGAACGTCAACAATTAGCTCAGTTAAATTTGAATGCTGGTCGAAAAGCGAAAGAAGCTACTGCTTATGGTGCAGCAATTCATTATCTCAAGTCGGGAATGCAATTGCTGACAATTAATAGTTGGGAAATTGCATACGAACTGACTCGAAGTTTATACGAAGAAGCTGCCGAAGCTACCTTTCTCAACAATGAATTTGAGCAGATGGAATCTCTTATCCAGGTCGTCATGGAAGAAACAACCACCTTACTGGATAGGGTGAAAGTTTATGAAGTGCAACTCCAAGCCGATCAGGTGCGGAATCAATCATTCAAAGCGATCGCAATTGGGCGTGAACTTCTAGCTCAACTTGGGGTAACATTACCTGAATCAGTAACACCTCCAGACATTCAGCAATCTGTAGTTAACACGCTCTCCAGCTTGGCTGGCAGAAGTATTGAGGGCTTAATTGATTTGCCATTGATGAATGATCCCAAAGCTTTGGTTGCTTTGCGGATTATGACTAGCATCGCTCCCGCCATCCATCAGGCTGCGCCTTATCTGTTCCCAATTATTGCCTGCGAAGAGGTGAATTTATCTCTTAAATACGGCAATGCACCACTTTCTGCACCAGGGTATGCAGATTTTGGAATTGTACTTAATATTTGTAACCAACTCGAGTCAGGCTCAGAATTTGGCCAGCTAGCTTTAATGCTTGTAGATAGATTTCAAGCAAAATCTGTTCAAAGCATGACTCTATTTAAGGTGAGTGCATTGAATCAATTTAATAAACAACATGTTCGCACCTCAATTAGTTTATTACAGGAATCGCATAGTCTTGGATTAGAAACAGGCGATTTTTTTCATGTGCTGACATCGATGATTTTCAAGCTATTCTATGTCTATTTAAGTGGCACAGAAGTTTTGGAAGTCTTGCTAGCAGATATCAAAGCTTACGAGTCTAATTTTGCCCAAAATCAGCGCTTATTAAATTGGTCGAATATAATCTGTCAAAGCATTAACAATTTAACCGAATCTAGCGATAATCCAGAGTGCTTCATTGGTGAAGATTATCAAGATGAGCAACTATTATCTGCGCTCATTAAAGAAAATGACGAATTAACACTTCATGTATTTTTCCTAAGTAAATTAACACTCAATTATTTGTTTGAGAATTTTCCGGCGGCAGTTGAAAATGGAAATCAGGGAGAGCAATACCTCAATGGTGGCGCAGGAATGCTATCTGTGCCTGTTTTCTACTACTACGATTCTTTATCTCGGCTTGCTGTCTATCTAACGGCGGAACCATCTCAACAAGAACAATTACTCTTAAAGGTTGGCGAAAATCAGGAAAAATTGCAGTTTCGAGCCAAATTTGCACCGATGAATTTCCAGCACAAATTTGATTTGGTGGAAGCAGAACGCCATCGGGTTCTGGGCGAAAAAATGGCAGCAATGGAACTGTACGATCGCGCCATAACTCTAGCGAAAGAAAACGAATATATCCAAGAAGAAGCTTTGAGCAATGAGCTAGCTGCCAAGTTCTACCTAAACTGGGGCAAACAAAAAATCGCCCAAGTTTATATGCAAGAAGCTTATTACTGTTATGCTCGTTGGGGCGCTAAAACCAAAAGTGAGGATTTAGAAAAACGCTATCCTCAACTTCTGGCTCCCATCTTACAAGGGCAGCATCATCACTTACAACTGAGTTCAACCATTGATGGCTCGTCATTCCCACATCAAACCATCCACACAAATCTTTCTAGCAGCAGTATTTCTGAAGCCCTCGATTTTGCCACCATCTTTAAAGCCGCACAATTTCTCTCCAGTGAAATTCAATTAGAGCAATTGCTCGCTACTCTTTTGCAAGTGGTAATGGAAAATGCTGGAGCGAAAAAAGCTGCCCTACTTGTACTCGAACAGGGCAACTTAGTGGTTAAAGCTGTAGCCACCATCAATGAAGGGGTGACTCTAGTATCTGTACCATTGTCAAGCAGCCAAAACATTCCGATCGCATTGGTAAACTATGTCAAACACAGCTTAAAAACTGTGGTGCTGGATAATGCAACAGTAAAAAACGATTTTATTACTGACCAATATTTGATGCAGCAACAACCCAAAAGTGTGTTGTGTACGCCGATTTTGCGTCATGGCCAATTAATCGGGTTACTATATCTGGAAAATAAGTTAACGATTGGCGCATTTACAAGCGATCGCACCGAAATTATCCAACTGCTATGCGCTCAAGCCGCTATCTCTCTAGAAAATGCCCGTCTTTATCAAGAATCTCAAAATTATGCTCATCAACTAGAGCGATCGCTACAAGAACTAGAGCATACCCAACTACAAATGGTGCAAAATGAAAAAATGGCAACCTTGGGTAATTTGGTTGCTGGGGTGGCACATGAAATTAATAATCCCATTGGATTTTTGAAAGGCAGCCTTAACAATGCCGAAGAGTATATTCAAGACTTACTCGCCCATATCCAATGCTACCAACAACATCATCCCACTTCTGCGATCGCAGTCATTGAGCATGGCGAAGAAATTGACCTAGAATTCTTGACTCAAGACTTACCAAAGCTCGTAAGCTCAATGAAGGTGGCAAGCGAACGGATTAAAGACATTAGCATTAGTCTTCGCACTTTCTCCAGAGCCGATACAACCGAAAAAGTTGCTTGTAATCTCCACGAAGGGATTGAGAGTACGCTGTTAATTTTGAAGTATCGCCTCAAAGCTAACGAAAAGCGTCCAGCAATTGAAGTTATCACCGAATACGGTAAATTACCACTAGTAAAGTGCTTTTTAGGACAATTAAATCAAGTATTTATGAACATCCTTGCTAATGCAATTGATGCCTTAGATACATCCAGTGAGGGCCTTTCTTTTGCCCAAGCGCAAGCTAACCATCACCAAATATTGATTAACACCGAAGTATCCAGTGATCAAAGCAAGGTGACAATTTGCATCAAAGATAACGGTCAGGGGATGCCAGAGGAGATTAGAGCAAGGATCTTTGACCACCTGTTTACCACAAAAGAGGTTGGGAAGGGAACAGGATTAGGATTAGCGATCGCTCGTCAAATTGTCGAGGAAACCCATAATGGGCGGTTGAGGTGCAATTCTGTGCTTGGTGAAGGAACAGAATTTGTCATTGAAATTCCGGTGTTTTAACTACAGTGTTTTGCAAGTACATGAGGTACATCCCCCTCCCCAACCCTGCTCTTGGTAAAGGGCTACGGTGTACACACAAGTCGGAAATAGTAGTCTGTCAAGGAATTAAATTCTTTGTAGAGACGGCGATTTATCGCGTCTCTGTAATATTGCGATTTTCCTCTCAATGCATAACGCTTTTAATTTTTCGGTAATCTGGAGGACAGTAATAGCACAATTTTACTAAATCTGTATAACTTGATTCTAAATGAGGTATCGTTCAGAGTTAAGATTACACAATTGCGTTGAATTGTGGTTAAAGCTACAAAAATTGTTAAAACAACTAACTAATACCGTATTTCCAGCCTCAGTCTTCCGACTAGAGAGTGGTTTAACTTTTATTCATCAAGAGATTCCCACTACTCCTGTAGTTGTGGCTGATGTTTGGGTGCGTGCTGGAGCAAGCCTAGAGCCAAAACCGTGGTTTGGGATGGCGCACTTTTTAGAACACATGATTTTTAAAGGTACGGCAACACTTCCCCCTGGAATGTTCGATTCCAAAGTTGAAAACCGGGGCGGCGTAAGTAATGCGGCGACAAGTTATGATTATGCTAATTATTCACTCACCACAGCGGCCCCTTATTTAAAGGATACTTTGCCCTATTTGGGCGAATTACTGCTCAATGCGGCAATTCCAGAAGACGAATTTAGCCGCGAACGGGACGTGGTGCTAGAGGAAATTCGCTCTTGTCAGGACGATTCCGACTGGATAGGATTTCAAGCTCTGATTCAAAGCATCTATCCACATCACCCTTACGGGCGTTCGGTGTTAGGTACTGAGCAAGAACTGATGCAGCAGTCTCCAGAAGCAATGCGCTGTTTTCACCATGCCCACTATCAACCGGAAAATATGACAGTGGTAATTGCTGGGGGTATAGCCCAGCAACCAGCTTGGGAATTAGTAAATCGTTCATTTAGTGATTTTGCCGAACGCTCGAATTGTCCGCAGTTTGAGAAAGTCACAAAGCCAGCGATAACAGGAATTCACCGTCAAGAACTGTGTTTACCACGCATAGAGCAAGCACGATTGCTGATGGCCTGGTTGGTACCAGGAGTAGAAGAAATTCGCACTAGCTATGGTCTAGATTTATTGTCCGTGTTATTGGCAGAAGGGCGAACTTCGCGTTTAGTGCGTGATTTGCGAGAAGATTTGCAATTGGTACAAGGAATTCATAGTAGTTTTTCTCTACAACGGGAATCAAGTTTATTTACAATTACTGCCTGGTTGGAACCAGAAAATCTGGAAGAAGTTGAGTCTTTAATTTGCGCTCATTTGGATAATTTGCAGACTGAAGGAATTAGCGAACAAGAACTTGCTCGTACACGCAGGTTGCTATGTAATGAGTATGCGTTTTCTACCGAAACACCAAATCAACTGACAGGGCTTTATGGATATTACAATACCATCGCCCAAGCTGAATTAGCTGTGACATATCCCCAGCAGATTCAGTCTTTTGATGCTCAAGAACTACAAAAATTAGCTAAACAATATCTCTCACCGCAGAACTATGCGGTTACTGTACTTAAACCGTGTTAGTGATTTGGGAATTGGGAATAGGGCATGGGGCATTGGGCAAATGACAAAGGACAAATGACAAATGACAAATGACAAAGGACAAATGACAACTTTGCTGCAAAAATCGCCTATCCATCGCACCGTATTGAATAATGGCATTGTCGTGCTGGCAGCAGAAAACCCTGCTGCGGATATTATTGCTGCACGAATTTTTGTGCGTGCCGGTAGTTGTAATGAAAACCGGGAGCAAGCAGGGTTAGCGCATTTGCTATCAGCAGTGATGACAAAGGGATGCGATGGACTTTCTAGTTTGGAAATTGCTGAAAAAGTCGAGTCTGTAGGAGCAAGTTTGAGTGCGGATACTGGCACTGATTATTTTTTGCTATCTTTCAAGACGGTAACATCAGATTTTGCGGAAATTTTAGCATTGGCAGCGCGGATTTTGCGATCGCCTACTTTTCCTGAAACTCAAGTGGAACTAGAACGGCGTTTAGCACTCCAAGATATTCGTTCGCAAAAAGAGCAACCTTTCAATGTCGCCTTTGAACAAATGCGGCAGGTAATGTACCAAAATCATCCCTACTCTATGTCAGTGCTGGGAGATGAAACCAGTATGAGCAGCTTAACTCGTGCGGATTTGGTAGAGTATCATCAAACTTATTTCCGTCCAGATAATGTAGTAATTAGTATTGCTGGTAGAGTCACACCCACAGATGCAACAGCGTTGGTGGAAGAAGTTTTTACTGATTGGCAAGCGCCAGCCCAAGCACTGCCAATACTGAATTTACCTGAAATTAAAGTGGAACCGCAGGTAAAGGTTAAGCCAGTACAGACACAACAATCAATCGTGATGCTCGGTTATTTGGGAACATCGGTAAGTTCTGTTGACTACGCCGCCCTGAAGTTGCTGTGTACCTACTTGGGAAATGGGCTTTCTAGTCGCTTGTTTGTCGAATTGCGCGAAAAACGCGGTTTAGCTTATGAAGTATCCGCCTTTTACTCCACAAGGCTATTTCCAGCCTCATTTGTAGTTTACATGGGTACAGCACCGGAGAATACCAGCATTGCCCTAGAGGGACTGCATACAGAAGTAGATTTATTGTCTACCGCCGAAGTCTCTGAAAGCGCCCTGCAAGCTGCGAAAAATAAGATTCTGGGGCAGTACGCCTTGGGTAAACAAACCAACGGGCAAATTGCTCAGATATACGGCTGGTATGAAATTTTGGGCTTAGGAATTGATTTTGACACCAAATTTCAAGAATTGATTGCGGCTGTGAGTGCCAAAGATGCGATCGCTGCTGCAAGTAAGTATTTACAATCACCTTATTTGTCTTTAGTTGGTCAAGAAGAAGCAATTAATCGAGCGATCGCGTAAATAGCCCGTCCGAGACATCGTAAATAGAGCAGCTGTTTTTTAGACCAAGCGGCTGTACCATTAGCATGAGAATATTCTGGGAGTAAATTCCATGCAAAGCAGCCTGACAGCAAGTATTTTGAGTTACTTAAAATTACTAGACCCCACTGTAAATCGCTGTGGAATGGAAAAACGGCAAAAAAGTTGGTGGACAAAGAGGTCTAAATCTTTCTCAGCCATTGAAATACTCTTGTTATCCGCAACGCCTCTGCTTATTGCCTCAACGCCTTTAACATCAATAGCAGCGCCACAAAAAATTGCCCAAATAAATCCTGGAGATAGCATCAGCCGCCCTAATCTCAAAGTTGGTAGCCAAGGCGAACGCGTATCTGAACTTCAGGCGGCTCTGAAACTTTTGGGTTTTTACTCTGGTGCAGTAGATGGTATTTATAGTGAGAATACGGCCAGTGCTGTTGCCCGTTTTAAACAAGCAGCTGGCTTGAATCCAGATGGCGTTGTTGATGCCAGCACTTGGCAAAGACTTTTCCCTAATCAACCAGTAGCAACATCAACCATCCCTTCATCCCAGCCAAGATTTAACTCAGCTACGAATTTTCCTGTTCCAACCCAGGCTAGCAGCCTCACCAACGTTGCAAATCCTAACCCCAACCCCCCAAGACAAGCTGTAACACAAGTTGCGACTAGCCCTGAGCCAAGACCTACTACCCCAAAAAAAGCTGCAACACAAGTTGCAACTAGCTCTGAGCCAAGACCTGCTACCCCAAAAAAAGCTGTAACACAAGTTGCGACTAGCCCTGAGCCAAGACCTGCTACCCCAAGAAAAGGTACAACTTCAAACACACAAAAAACGCCAAATCGTACTACATCCACTGCTAGAACTCAGTCAGCTACACGGACTGGGCAAACTACTCGAACTCAGAAAAACACAACTACTCAGCGAACTCCTGGTATTCAATACACCTCTGAAGGATTGCCAATTTTACGTATAGGATTACGTGGTTCTGAAGTTGTTAAGTTGCAACAACAACTGAAAAAGCTTGGTTTCTTGAAAGGCGATGCCGATGGAGACTTTGGTGAGACAACCGAGGCTGCTGTGCAAGCAGCACAAAAGCGCTATGGTTTAGAAGCTGACGGTGTAGTTGGCGGCTCTACCTGGGAGGTTCTTTTGCGGCGTTAGTCTGACTAGGGAGCATAGCCAGCGTCTCTTTTGCCTGTGCGGGCAAGATGCTCCGAAGTTCTGATAACTTATTTCTTTTTTGGAAGTCCCCAAAGTACAGAGGTTTTTCAACTTTAATAAACCTCTGTAGCAATATTGTTCAGTTACGCAAAGGAAGAGCAGGAATAAATGCTTAACTGAACTGTATTGACCTCTGTAGGGGTTTTGCGCTTCACAGCATTTTTTATCAAAACAGAATTCAGGAGTCAGAATATCCAACTGAATTCTGACTCCTGAATTCTTCTTTATGAATTTAATCCGGTACATCCTGCAATACGATAAAGATACACCGATTAGAAATATCTCTCTATGCCAGGACAGAAAAATTACATTACTTTTGGGCTGACAAAAGATAATGGCAACTTTATGAGTCAAGCAGAAAGACACCTGATAGTGTTACAAATCACAGCTGGCAACAGTGAAATTAATTAAACTTACTGCTAATTCCTCTAAAAAAACTTATGCAACACTTTTTATTAACTTGGCTCGGTACTGCGGTGGCGTTATTTCTTACTGCTAATATCGTTCCGGGATTCTTTATCAAGAATTTTGTGGTTGCCTTAGTTGCTGCCCTGGTTATTGGTCTGGTTAACGCATTTATTAGACCAATTTTGCAAATTTTGACCTTTCCGATTACCTTACTCACCTTTGGTTTATTTACATTGGTTATCAATGCTTTAACACTTTGGTTGGCAAGTGCCTTAACCCCTGGTTCTGGTTTTGAGATTCAGGGTTTTTTACCTGCTTTGTTAGGTTCAATCGTGCTAGCTATTGTTTCTAGCATAATTAACTATTTGTTGAGAGTTGTTGACTAGAAAAATTAGTTAATTTTTGTAATACTCATAATATTTGAGGCTTGGGCAACAGCTAACGTTACAGCTCCTGGTTGCCCTTGTAGCTGGAAAATTTGTTTAGGAACTAACAACGTCACTCCCAATGCTTCTGTGCTGGTAAAGGGGGGAGCAGTCAACAACGAGGCTTGAGTCGCTGCAAGAATAGCAGCTGCCTCTGCTACGCTAGGTGTACCTATTTTGTGGTCAGTAATTGTGGCAGGGTTGGGGACACAGACAGAGCAAAGAATTTCCGCAGAAAAGGTTTTTAGAGGTAGATTGCGTAGGTGGCAAAGTTCTACTAAACCAACTTCCAAGGCTTTAGTGTCAATGGTGGCAATCCCTGCGATCGCACTTTGAAAAAGTTGATTTTCTCGAAAGGCTTCTTCAATAGCCCAATCAATCAACTGCCGTGAGGTTCCCCGCTTACAACCGATTCCTACCCAGAAAACCTGTTGCACTTGGTGTATTTCCTTAATTCAATTCTTCAAGATTTGGTGTTGGCTTATAGGAAGCGATCACACTTTGGCGATCGCTTCACCCAATTATCGAAAAACGCAAACTTTCCCTACACTAAATATCCCGTTTTTCAAGTAGAAGCTTTCACCGCCACTTCTGCTTGGGAGTGCAATAACAAACCGTATTCCAAGCCCTCCACCACCGCTTGATAGGAAGCCTCCAAAATATTGGTGGAAACCCCTACAGTCGTCCAGCGTTGACGACCATTGCCTGATTCTACTAACACACGGGTTTTTGCCGCAGTGCCCGTATGTCCGTTGAGAATCCGCACTTTGTAATCCGTCAAATCAAAGGTTGCTATTTGGGGATAAAAGTTCACCAAAGCCTTGCGTAAAGCCGCATCTAAGGCAGCAACGGGGCCATTACCTTCTGCCGCCTCCAGAATATTTTTGCCGTCAACAGCGATTTTGACTGTAGCTAGGGCGTTACTAGTTTCTTTCCCCTCAATCAAGTCACAGTGGACTTGAAAACCTTTGACTTCAAAAAACTTCTGGCGACCTCCCAAAGCTTCGTGCATCAGTAGTGCAAAACTGGCCTCTGCTGCTTCAAATTGAAATCCTTCACTCTCCAAATCTTTGAGACGTTGGAGAATTTGCTTGGCTTCTGCCTTAAGCTTTTCGAGGTCAATCCCAAAACTGCGGGCTTTGGCTAGAACATTACTGAGTCCAGACTGTTCAGAAATCACAATGCGGCGATGATTCCCGACTTGTTCCGGCTGAATGTGTTCGTAAGTCAGGGGATTACGTTCTACTGCTGATACATGAATACCGCCCTTGTGGGCAAAAGCCGAAAGTCCCACAAAGGGAGCGTGTTCATCTGGCGCGAGGTTGACGACTTCACTAACAAAACGACTAGCTTCTGTAAGTTGTGTTAGCTGGTCTTCTGTGATACAACTGTAACCCAGCTTCAGTTGTAAATTGGGAATTAACGAACAGAGGTTAGCATTACCGCAACGTTCACCGTAACCATTAATTGTGCCCTGTACCATCTTTGCCCCTGCCATGACTGCGGCTATTGCATTAGCAACCGCCATTTCTGAATCGTTATGAGTATGAATTCCAATTTGAGGAATTGGGGATTGGGGATTAGGGATTAGGGATTGGGAAGAGTCTTTCCCCATTCCCCATTTCCCATTCCCCATTGCCCATTCCCCAGTCATCCTTACCACATCTTGCACAATTTGGCTAATTTCATGAGGTAAAGTGCCGCCATTGGTATCACAGAGGACTAGCCATTCAGCACCAGATGCGATCGCAGCCTCTAATGTTTGTAAAGCATAATCTGGATTGTGCTTGTAACCATCAAACCAATGTTCGGCATCGTAGATAATGCGACGACCTTGAGAACGGAGGTACTCAATGGTGTCACGAATCATCGCCAAATTTTCTTCTAATGTCGTTTTGAGGCTAGTTGTGACATGTAAATCCCAAGACTTACCAAAAATCGTTACCCAGCGAGTTCCCGCAGCCAAAATATCCTGTAGCATCGGTTCGGTTGCGGCAGTGGAGTTAGGCCGTCGAGTCGAACAAAAAGCCACAATTTCAGCAAGTTTTAGCGGATCTTCTTGGAGTTGCCAGAAAAATTGTACATCTTTGGGATTAGCACCAGGCCAACCGCCTTCAATGAAGGGAACTCCCAGTTGATCGAGTCTCTTGGCAATGCGTAACTTATCTTCTATCGATACAGATAGCCCCTCGCGCTGAGTGCCATCCCGTAATGTAGTGTCATAGAGCCAAAGTTGAGGTGAGGAATTTGTGGTCATAAAACTGGGACCGACGAGACAACTTTCGAGGCAATGTGTCAATATACAACAAAAAGCCAGTTTGGCAATTTAAAAATGCCTAAAGTACTAGCTGAAGGTAAAACAATTCAGTGCGTAAGCGGAAGCAATCTCCGAACAATTTTGCTGCAAAATGGTATTCACCTCTACAATGACGGTGCTAAGGTAATAAACTGTCGGGGCATTGGCAGTTGCGGAACCTGTGCGGTTAAGGTAGAGGGCGAAGTATCAGCAGCGAATTGGCGCGATCGAGCCCGGCGTTCGCTTCCTCCCCATTCTCCTACAACAGACTTGCGTTTAGCCTGCCAAACTCAGGTTTTAGGCGATGTGAAAGTGACAAAGTTTGATGGATTTTGGGGACAAGGTTCTCGAATAGTGTGGACACCAAAAGGTTAAAAAGGAGTAAGACAAGATGGGTAGATGGACACCCCTAATTTTAATGGCTGGAGGTTTGGCCATTCTGCTTGGTACATTACTAGGCATTAATTTTCCTATGGGCGTGCAAAGTGCTAACGCTCCCAGTGGTAAAGCAGCAAAAGTTCTGCCAGCTAATATCAATGTTAATAGCAGTGCTGGCAGCAAAAATGAAGAAACTGCAACGGAAGGAAACGAAACAACCGAAACAACCGAAACAAACGAAAACAGACGTAGTATTGTAGCCCCAAGACCTGACAACAGAAGCAGCGTTGCTCAGAACCCTTCTGATGACTCAACATCACCTGCTGACAGTACAACAGACGGCAGTACAGATAGTTCCGAAAACACGCCATCCAGCGATGTCAATCAAGGCAACGAACCAATTCGCGCCTTGTGGTAACGATATATCCGTCTTTAGTTACGAGTTATAAGTTATAAGTTATGAGTTAATTAGTTATGAGTTATTAGTTATGTACTAATGATAAATGGCTAATGATAAATGACTAATGACTAATGACTAGTGAGATCGTAATTATTGGTGGCGGCGTTATTGGTTTAGCGATCGCTATTGAACTAAAAATGCGCGGGACAAACGTCACCGTGCTTTGTCGTGACTTTCAAGCTGCCGCTACCCACGCCGCCGCCGGGATGTTAGCACCAGACGCGGAAAACATCACTAATGAGGCAATGCGTTCATTGTGTTGGCGATCGCGTGCTTTATATCCCGACTGGACAACTAAACTAGAAGAAATAACTGGTTTAAATACTAGCTACCGTGCCTGTGGTATTCTCGCACCCGTCTTTGAAGAGGCGCAAGGGAGCAGGAGGCAGGGGAGCAGAGGGCAAGGGAGCAGGGAGCAGGGGGAAATCTCTCCTTTGCACCCTTCCCAGTGCCCCCCTGCCTCTTCCCCGGCTTACTGGTTAAATAAAGAGGCAATTCATCAATATCAGCCAGGATTGGGAGCAGAGGTAGTTGGTGGCTGGTGGTATCCTGAAGATGCACAAGTTGATAATAAGGCTTTAGCTCAAGTATTGCGGACGGCGGCTGAGTGTGTTGGTGTTGAACTCAAAGACGGTATTACAGTAGAAGCATTTTTACAGCAGCAAGGACAAGTGGTTGGCGTGCAAACCAATGTTGGGATAATTCGCGCCGCGCACTATGTTTTAGCTTCAGGTGCTTGGTCAAATGAGTTATTGCCGCTACCTGTGCTACCCAGAAAAGGACAAATGCTGAGTGTACGGCTACCAGAATTTGCGCCGGAAGTGCCCTTAAAGCGGATTTTGTTTGGGCAGAATATTTACATCGTACCAAGACGCGATCGCCTGATTATCGGGGCAACAAGCGAAGACGTTGGCTTCACCCCCAACAACACCCCAGACGGCATTCAAAAATTATTACAAGCTGCCATCCGGCTGTATCCTCAATTAAGGCATTATCCCATCCAAGAGTTCTGGTGGGGATTTCGCCCAGCCACCCCCGATGAGTTACCCATCCTTGGTACTAGCCACTGTCAAAATTTAACCCTTGCTACAGGTCATTACCGTAACGGAATTCTACTTACACCCATAACAGCCACATTGATTGCCGATTTAATCTTAGAACAAAAGCCCGATCCTCTACTTGCTCATTTTCACTATTCGCGCTTTCAATCTCAGCCATCTACCCCCACTCCAATGCTGACTCACTCTGCCAACTTCTCAAACGGGAATCGTCCTGCTATATCCTCCCTCCCAGTTCAAGACTCGCCGCTAATTATTGCTGGCAAAACCTTTCAATCCCGCTTAATGACGGGAACCGGTAAGTATCGCAGCATCGAAGAAATGCAGCAAAGCGTTGCCGCCAGTGATTGCCAGATTGTCACCGTGGCTGTACGACGGGTACAAACCAAGGCCCCCGGACATGAAGGTTTAGCCGAAGCTTTGGATTGGACAAAAATTTGGATGTTGCCCAATACCGCAGGTTGCCAAACTGCTGAAGAAGCGATTCGGGTGGCGCGTTTGGGGCGAGAAATGGCGAAATTGTTAGGGCAGGAAGATAATAACTTTGTCAAGTTAGAAGTGATACCTGACCTTAAATATTTACTCCCAGATCCAATTGGGACGCTGCAAGCCGCAGAACAACTAGTTAAAGAAGGTTTTGCAGTGTTGCCTTATATTAACGCTGACCCCATGTTAGCCAAGCGTTTAGAAGAAGTAGGTTGTGCGACGGTAATGCCTTTGGCATCGCCCATTGGTTCTGGACAAGGTCTAAAAACAACCGCCAACATCCAAATCATCATCGAAAATGCGAATGTGCCAGTGGTGGTAGATGCTGGTATTGGTTCACCCTCAGAAGCTGCTCAAGCAATGGAATTGGGAGCAGATGCTTTATTGATTAATAGTGCGATCGCTCTTTCTCGAAACCCAGCAGCAATGGCTCGTGCCATGAATTTAGCAACAGTCGCCGGTCGTTTAGCATACCTTGCTGGCAGGATGCCGATTAAAGATTACGCCAGTCCTAGTTCACCTCTCACGGGGACGATTACTAATTAGGGAATGGGGAATGGGGAATGGGGAGAGGAGTTTTTCCCCTCAGCAAGAGCAGCACCCCACACCTCTGGCTCTTTTCAATGCCCAATACCCAATACCCCAATACTTCTCGGTTAAGGGGAAAAGGGGAAAGGGAAAAGGGAAAGAAAAAACCTTTAACCCTTACCCTTTACCCTTTACCCCAAACCCGATTCCGAGTTAAAAATGCTTAACTGAGAAGTATTGCCCAATTCCCAATTCCCAATAATGTAACGATTTGTCTAGCAGTTTCAGAGCGGATTTAGCATTTATGTAACATTAAATGAAGTATCAAGATAAAGGAATTAATTCATGCCCTATACCAATGAAGAAGGCGGCCTTCTAAATAATTTTGCCCGGGAACCAAAGATTTATCAAGCAGAACCTCCAACACAAGGGCAAAAACGAACTTATCTCATACTAGGAATTGCCGCTACAGCTTTGGTTGTCGGCTTGATTCTAGTCGCCTTCTTCGTTTCTAAGAGCAGTTAATCATAAAATATTTTCAGAAAACTTAATCTTCTTTATCGTTTTTCAGGTTCCGATTTTAAGAGGGGCCTGCTTTTTTATTTTTTGTTAAAATTGAACTAGCCATTTAAAGTATATAATTATACTTTTTATGACTGTTAGAATTGAAGGCTAAATTTATTCTGAACAGCACAACATCCAATACGGTTTGGTTAAAGGGGAAAGGGACTCATGTTTTGAATACATCCTTTACCCCTTACCCTTTACCCAGACCACAAGGAAAGTGAAAAATGCTTATCCGAACCGTATTGACACAACATCTACTTAAAAATAATTTTTATCACAGCAGTTTGCAAATAAGTGAGCTATAAAATATAGAACTCAAAATCGCATATCAAAAATTTCTGCTTCCTACCTCCAGCCTCCAAACCCGTAGCTTTGTACTTCATACAAAAGAAAACTGCTGTATGACTTTAGCCCATTTAGATATACCCAAAACGTTGATATGTACTATGTTTTGGCTTTTTAGCCGCTATGAGCGTGAATGATACTGCACACAACAATAATTCTACTTTGAATCGGCAAGTATACCACCGCCTGAAACTTGCCCTCAGCCTTGGCTTACGACGACAACTTTTTTTAGCAGTATGTGATGATTTACACCTAAGAAATCAAGTAGCAGCTCGCTTGCATTCTACATTGGCTTATCCTGTTGGACAGGTGCTATATCAGTCATCAAATGCCCAAGAAAATAGCACTCCAGCTTATCCGCGATTAGTTACATTGCGTTTAAATTTAAACGAACCCAATCCCATAGTTCAAATAAATCAATGGTTAGCTAATTATCCACCACCAATTGTTGGAGCATCAAAAGATACCCCTGGAAGACCTTTTCCAGTACCAGCATTTCAGATTGTCGGCGTGGAACATCTCACCAAGGAAACAGTAGCAACACAGCGTTTATTTTTACACTATCTCCGCTTAAGTGAGCAATATTTTTCTACACAAGAATCCAGTCGATTCCTAGAATCTAACTTACTGTTGTGGATACCGCGTCCTTGGTTATCTGCCATTAAGCAATCAGCACCACAATTTTGGCGTTGCCGGACTGGTGTATTTGTGTTTGCTGGAGAACCCACACCCGCGACTCAAAATGCAGGCTATCCAGAACGTTTTTCACCTTCCAGAAACTTGGATTTAGGGAATATTGAGCAGTCGGTTTTAGATAAATCAGTTAACCAAGCAGAACTCAAAACCACAACTTCTGAGTTCAAGTTTGAGAATAATTCCGGTTTCCCAGCAGAGATACAAGGGAATGGCATACACAAAACCCCGGAATCTACTAATAGGTCTGGTAGTGGTAAAAATAATCAATCGCTGTTGTCTTTATCTTATGTAAGTAGTGAGTTAACAGAGCTAGTACTCGCAACAATTAACGCAAGTAGTGATAAAAATACTGAAAATTATTTACAACCGCAGCAGATTTTGTTGGAGATTGAAGAATTACACGAAAAGCAAGCTTCAGGGGATGTACTGGCAGAAGCTTATCATCGCTTGGGCACTTTATACCGCCTTCGCATTGAGCAAGGAGAGTCAACCCTAGAAAACCTGATGGTGGCAATTATTGCCTATCAGGAGGCTATTAGCTATGACGAAAGCTCACCACAACTTCCAGATATCTTGAATGATTTGGGTACACTCTACTGGATGCTATACCGTACACCACCCAATTCTGAGGAGGGACAAACTTATATAGAGCAGGCAATAGAATTTTATCAGTTGGCGTTAAAGATGATTTCACCGCATACGCATCGAGAAACTTACGCTCGTGTGCAAAATAATTTGGGGACGGCTTATGGTGATTTAGCTCGTTTTTCTTACCCATCTGAAAATTGGCAGCAGGCAATATTAGCTTACAACGAAGCACTCAGCTACCGTACAGCCGATATGGATTCATTAAAGTATGCAGCTTGCCAGAATAATTTGGGTACTGCTTACTGGCATCTAGGGCAATACAACCAACCGATTGTGCATTTAAAGAAAGCGATCGCAGCTTACAACGAAGCACTCGTATACTACAACCCCGAAGAGGAACCGCTCAAGTATGGCATGATTCAAAACAACATCGGCACTGCCTGTTGGAATCTGGCACAATATGAGCAACCTGCCCAAAATCTCCTACTAGCTATTAATGTCTATAGCAAAGCTCTTAAGTATCGCACTCCAGCTAATGTTCCCAGCGCCTGCGCCGCTACACAAAATAATCTAGGTACTGCCTACTGGCACTTAGCCAACCTTTCTCAGACAACTAAAGAGGCACGTCAAAAGTATTTGCAACTATGTATCAGCGCTTATGAAGAGGCTATAGCTTTGGCTCGCTCACTTAGCGGTACTCCTTTAAGCTTTGATTTACTTGCCTCTTATAATAACTTGGCACTAGCACATTATCAGCTAGTAATAGATAAGTCGTTTAATGGTGACAAAGCAACACATTCTCAACACTTAGAAGTAGCTTTAGACTACCATTTGCAAGCCTTAAACGGATTGAGCAAACAATCAGAGGCTTATCAAACAACCTTCACTTATGTGGTGAAAACTATTCGTGCTTTTCATAATGAATTAGGGATACAGGGACAAACTCTAGCTTTGTCTAAAGTTCCTAGTCAGTTGTTACCAGAGATTTTGTCAAAGTTATAAGGTATTGAGGATTAACTTGATAATTACTCAGAGTATCAATTAAGGTTTTCTGGCCAAGTAGATGTTCTCACTTTTTCGGGTATCTCTATTTCATACTTGAGTTTGGACTAATTGGCATTTAGTAGCAATGATATAGAAGGCAAGAGAAAGTGACCTAATTTCTTTTAGGGGC
>NZ_JAAGOG010000238.1:0-10327 GCF_010747425.1 Nostoc sp. UIC 10630 | reverse complement strand
ATTTAATTTTGAAAGCATTTTTAAATGCTCTATGATGGGTATATAATAGCGAAAATAGCGGCATCAGAGCATCATTTACACAAATAAGCGTGACATAATTATGAGAGAACAAGTAAAAGTTATTCAGCTCAGTGGTAATTTAAATGCCACAACTTCACAAGAATTTCGACAAAATATCACTGATATTTTAGAAAGTGGTGCGAAAATTGTGTTAGTGGATTTTAAAGATGTAATATTTATGGATAGTTCAGGTTTAGGAGCTTTAGTGTTAGCTTTTAAAACCTTGCGGGCAGCAGATACTAAGCTTGTTCTTTGCTCAATTAATGAGCAAGTAAGGATATTATTTGAACTTACTAATATGGATAAAGTATTTGAAATATTCCCTAGCCAAGACGCATTTAATCAGGTTTTAGTATCCAATACGTAATTAATCAAACTTCATTTGCAAAATAGATAAATCATCATCAAAAGCATCTTTGGAGTTCAGAGCGATTAAATAACTCAGTACATGATCGAGTTGGCAATCAACAGGATTTTGTAAGCTAACTAGTAGCTGAATAAAAGCATCCAAACTCCAAAGAGTGCCATCTGATTTAGTGATTTCATAAGCGCCATCACTAAAAATGTAAAGGCTACTGAATTTTTCAATATTGTAAACCCCGTCAACATATTTTGCTTCTGGAAACATCCCAACTGGCATACCGGGGGTTTTCAAGAGTTGAACGTCAGACTTTCTCGGGGATAAACCAGTTATTAAAACTGCTGGCGGATGACCTGCACTAGCATAAACTAATTGGCGGTTGATTCGATTGTAAACTCCGTACCAAATCGTAAAGTATTTGTCATTTTGATAATTCATCTGGAAGGTATCATTCAAAGCCTTCAACACATCACTAGGTTGATAGTAATTCAGACTTTTAAGCGCACGAGAACGCAGCAGATTCAGCACTGAAACTGAGGGAAGAGTAGCTTTGAGTCCATGTCCCGCAGTATCGAGTAAATAAATTGCTAGATAATCGTCATCAAGCCAATAGTAATCGAAACAGTCACCACCGAGTTGCCGCGAGGGAATAAACCGGAAATTTATATTGAAAGGTTCAGTCATAGGAAAAGGCAGCAGCGATCGCACATATTCTGCTGCTTCTGACATTTCTGATTCTAAAAGCAACTTTTGAGCCTGCAAATCTCTACTCAACTGATGCAGGCGTAACCCCGCTCTTACCCGCGCTTGTAATTCATTATGCTCGATAGGTTTGGAAATAAAATCATCAGCACCAGCATCTAGACCTTTGACACAATCGGCAACTGAATCTAAGGATGTTAATAAAATAAAGAATGTGGTAAAAAATTTGGGATCTGTTTTAATACGGTGGCAGACTTCCAGACCAGTCAACCCCGGCATAATCCAATCACAAATAATTAGTGCTGGACGGCAAGCTAGCGCTTTTTCTATTCCTTCCTCGCCACTACTAGCAGTAACTACTTCATAACCCTGTTTTTCTAACATCCTTTTCAAAAGTGTTTTTATGGAATAATCATCATCAATTATTAGTATTTGAAACATAGGTATTTCTCAGAAAAACTCATTAATAATTTACTAGCAAAGATAGAAAATCAAAATATTATAATGTGAGTTAATTAGTTACTAATAAAACAGTTTTCTTTTTCATAAAGTACAAAGATACGGGTTTTAATGTGGAAGGCAGAAACTCTTTATATCTAAATTTTTATTCCTAAATTATGTACTTAGTTGCAACCTGCTGTATTTCTGTATTAACAAGTAGGACAGCGTAAATAATTCAAAGTTTGCTGTAAGGGTTTTAGACCTACTTTGTTCGCATAGCCTCTTGTAAAGAAGAAAAAGCTGAAAGCCCCTACTATTAACTAATGTCAATATTATTACATTAGTTAATTTATCTAGAATTTTTCTATATTTCCCAGTCGAATTTATAACTTTTTGACAGTCATAAAACATTATGGAGGTGCAAGAGGATTCATCCACAACAGGATAGAACTTCTTAACTGGTTCAAGTCGCGGTATGCTTCTTGCTTGAACCATTGCCCTAATGCATCAAAGGGGGTAAAAGACGTTCCAGTTTGCCATTTAATATCTTGACCTAAAGGCGTTGTATGATTTCCTGGTAATGTTTGTGCTGTCACCATGTCATCAAAGCGTTCTTGTAAGATTTTGGTTAAAGCTGCTGATTGATCAATGGTGTCATTACTAAACTTTATTAATAAATTACGTCGGATAGTGTAACGCTCTTGGACAAGCTTGTTAGTTTCCAACGGTGAAGGAGTAAACTCGATTCTCAAAGTAGAATTGAACTGTTCTACTAGGGGAATAGCTTCTTTGGCGGCGTAGTTGTTGAAGGATAGTAAAATATTGCCTGCACGTTCTACTTTAAAGAGGCTACCAATTAGCAAGTGAAGTTTACAGCCCATACTGTGTCCAAGACCATAGATGGGGAAGTAAAGCTTGCGTAATGCTCCAGAATCATGTAATCGTTCCAGGGTGCGGTCAAAGTTTAACAGCACGGATTTTGCGATCGCTGTATGATCCAATGTATTGACAAAAGGCGTAGCAATTACGACATAGCCTTTACTTGCCAGTTGTTCGAGTAACCAGCGATAAGTGATGTGTGGTGCAGTGGCGACAAATGCACCTCCTAAAAAATGGATGATACCTATGGGATTTCGGGGAATGATTACCCAGTTACCTCTGACTTCTTTCCAGTCCATGCCGATAAGCGATCACTTTCTTGATATTCTTTATGTTAGACCGGGGATCGCTACCGTGGGAAGGATTAGGAAAAAAGCTACGAACGATTGGTAATTACGTTACAGTTGAAGTCTAAATCTCTAGCCATAACTGGTCTATCAGAAGAGGTTTTTTAGTCTGACCTATTTTTCGATTACGAATTACGTTACTGAGTCTTGTCTGCGATATGCTGTTCGCAAACGAACGTGATACACGTTAACGTAGCGAGTCCGCACAGCATCTTGTAGAGAAAGTCATTACAAAAATTATTTTAACCCTGAGTCTGTAATCGTTTCATTTCGTGTTGCACATCTAATGCAATCTGTAAGGCTTCATTAAGCAACCTTCCATGCTCAGTAGCCTGTTCATTTACTTGCATGGCTGTTAAAGTTGCTAAATTGTTGACGAATAGTTCTGTATTACTAAGGATAAAGCTCTTATTTTCTCTCAAAATCCTTTCTGTCTTCAAAGCGCGAACTAAATCAGCTTTGGTAAGATTAAGCGCTGCGAGAACACTCTCTCTTTCTTTTATCAGCACTTCTGGATTACCAGCTTCTTCTATTTGGTCATTGATATGTATTGCTCTAATTACAGTATTATATCTTTCAACATCGTTTAACAGGATTTGGAGAGAGTTTGTCATGTTGAGCTTGACAATTTTACTTCTCTTTTTCCATATTAAATATAAGATGGTTTGCGTAAGACCGCCAACCCAAAGACCTAATATAATTAATACTATCCAGGATGGAATTGCTATCCATGATACAAATATTTTGAGAATTATATCAAATAAAAGATAGCCAAAAACAAATGTAGCAAACCCAATAAAAACTACAGTAGCTCCTTCCGAACTTTTAATTTTTTGGATGTATATTTTTGCAAAATTTTTGAGAGGATTTGTAATGATTAAAAGTTGATCATTGACAGGTAAATTAGTCAGCTTTTGCAGTTCATCCTGACTAATTTCCAAGCCCTGTAAATCATCCCGCACAGCTTTTTAATCCTTGCCAGAATAGTTATTTAATCTAATATAGCAATCAAATTTCTAGAATGCTGGCATTTTGTCTAAACTTTTTTAAGCAAGTTAATACTTCTAGCCAATGCCAAGAGTTTTTGTACAATATGATACTCTTTTGCCCAGATAGCAATCCTATTTTAGTTATAAAAATGAACAAACCGCCAACGTGCAGCGTTTCGTAGAGAAAAACGCCAAGAAAAAAACGAAATCGAAAATAAATCAATTGCTTGTAAATGTAATGATAATGCAACGGGTTATTTTCCTGTTAAACAGCTATTTCTAGCCATAAAAAGAATAATAGAAAAGTCCGCAAAAACGGACTTTATTGTTTAGTTATAAATAATTGTGTCTCACTCGTTACATTAACTTCCCTTCGGAGAAGATTGTTTCTGTTTTGAAATGCCACGTTGAGGGTTTAAAAATGGAGGGATGGGACAGTCTAACGTCATAGCGATCGCTCTGAGCAAATCTGCTTCTGATTGTGTAACTTTGTTATCTAATAGTACCGTGTGAGCGCAGGCATCTACAATAGCTTGCTTGAGTTTGGGACTGGCAAGGCGGAGGCGTTCAATACTTTTCTTAAGTTCAGTGAAATTACAGCTTGGTGGCGTGTCTGGTTTTTCTTGTTCTGCGGCTTTGGGAAGCCGAAAAACTCCAGAACGAAAAGCATAGGCGATGTCTTCGGTGGACGCATCGGGTTGAGAGTGTCCAACGCGGGCAATTACGGACAGTACTAAGAGGCTATCTGGCCAAATCTGTTCTATGGAGGTGTATTCTACTGTTGTTGTAGATGCAGGATTTATACTAAGTTGGAGACGATGCCACAGTATTAACTGCAATACAAAATGCCACAGTGATAAACTTCCGGTGGCTACAGCTAAACCGTGGACACATTTGCATAGTCTTTGGCATTCTTTGGCAGAATTTTGGCGCAATACGGGTACTGCCAAATCCACAAGTGGTAAGCGAATTTTGGCATCTAACTGGCTAATTTCGTTACTCAATTCTAGAGTTTTGTCTACCAACTCAGCAGGCTGTACCTCGCGTAACCAAGCAATCTGACGTTTTTGGATCTCGATATTTTCTGTATCTAACGCTAGCGCAAAAGCGATCGCCATTGCACTTTCCTGCTCCCGTACACCCAAGCGCAGGGATTCTGGTAACTGCGATAACAGCGCTTGAGCATGAGCAAAATGCTCTGGTGTAACGCTTCCAACTTGGTTTACAACCTGTTCTGGTGTGGCGTTGGAACTACCAGCAAAGCCCATTGTTAGAGATTCCTGGGAAGGGGAACGCATTTGATTGCGAGATGGCATTGCTGGCAAATTGCTAACGTTCAAACCCCCAACGCGACGGATACGTTCTGCCAGAGGTGGGTGGGTAGAAAACATATTGTCCCAGAAAGAGGGGTTGAGGGCATTACCAAAAAACATGTGGCTAGCGGCTTCTGCACCAGGCGAAATCAAGCGTGAATCCATCTGTTGGAGTTTTTGGAAGACTCCGTTAAGTCCGTTGGGGTTGCGAGTGAACTGTACAGCCGAAGCATCGGCAAGAAATTCACGTTGGCGAGAGACGGCGGCTTTAATCAGCCGTCCACACAGTAATCCGATACCGCCAATTGCCATTAGTGCCAAACCAAAAGCCCAGATGGGTAAACCCTTATCTTCCTTTCCTAAACGGAAGCTATCGCGAATGCGCCAGAGCAATTCCCCGGTTAAATAAATGAACAAAATCCCGTGCAAGAGTCCCACTAAACGCAAATTTAGCCGCATATCTCCATTAAGAATGTGGCTGAATTCGTGGCCGATAACTCCTTGTAACTCATCTCGGTTTAGATGTTGTAAAGTCCCACGGGTAACACCAATTACAGCATCATTGGGCGTAAATCCGGCAGCAAAGGCATTAATACTGGTTTCTCTTTCCAGGAGATAAACTTCTGGGACAGAAATACCAGAAGCGATCGCCATTTCCTCGACTATATTTAATAGTTGTTGCCCTTGTTCATCTGCCATATCTGGGAGTAAGAGTTGTCCCCCCAACTCCTGAGCAATGACGCTTCCTCCTTGACGGAGACAGGCAATTTTATAGAGACTTCCCACTGCGATCGCAATTATTGTAATCCCAGCCACGTAGAGAAATATCCCTGGATGCCACCAAACACGTGGAGCCATGCGGAGCAGAAATAAAGTGGCAATGTAAATCGCAATAATCATGACTGCGATCGACAGGGAAAATAATCCAATTAATTGTTGCGTGTTTTGGCGTGCCCGATCCTGATGTTCAAAGAAATTCATAGATATTTAAAAAGACACGCGTGGAGCATTTCTCATTTCTGGAGTCGCTTCGGCGAGCAATTCTGCAACAGTAAAGTTAAAAGTATTTGCCACAAGATTGCTGGGGAAAGATTCGCTCTTGGTGTTGTAAAGTGTTACCGCATCATTAAAAGCCTGACGTGCAAAAGCAATCCGGTTTTCAGTAGAAGATAATTCTTCCATCACCTGAGTCATGGCGCGATCGGCTTTCAATTCTGGATAAGATTCTGAAAGTACCATCAACCGACTTAACGCACCCGTCAGCGCTCCTTCAGCATTGCCCAACTGTTGCATCGCTTGCGGATCGCCGGGATTTTGTGCGGCACGACTACTAGCATTAATTGCAGAATTCCGAGCCGCAATAACTGCTTCTAAGGTTTCTCGTTCATGTTTCATGTACCCTTTGGCAGTTTCCACCAAGTTGGGAATTAAGTCATAGCGACGCTGTAATTGAACATCGATTTGAGAGTAAGCATTTTTGTAACGGTTGCGATACTTGACTAAATCGTTGTAGGCATTAATGATAATTAGAGCAACAATGGCAACTAAAGCAACAGAAAATATTAAAAGCCCCATATTTTTAGATTATTTCAATCAGGTACTTACTTTATATCCAGCAAATATTTGTGTGGATATAAAGATGAGTCTACTTTTAACAAGTTGGCTTCGTCGCCTGTAAAATTAGTTACGCAATTGCACTGAGCTAGATAGGTTGCCCAAAGCCCAATGCAGTTGAAGGGCTTTGGCGTTAACCCAAAGTGTATTGCTATATAAATAGAGACGCAATAACTATAATTGCGTCTCTACGAACTGTCTATTTAGCCTTTTTACGTGTAATTGCACCCACCAAAAGGATAGTTGTTAATTAAATTATTCCTGGGCCTCTACCGCGTTTGTCACCCTTTTCGGTCAACTTGCCTTCTTCATCCTGATTAACTTCTCCAAGTTCTTCAACACGTTGTGCAGTGTCTTCTGCTGCTTGTTTGCGTGCATCACCTGGTTCTTCGTAGTACATTTCCGGCTCAACTGCATAGTTGTTCAACAAACCTTCTTTGTCTACGGTGTATCCGTCAGTAGTGCGTACACTTTCTGGATCGGTTTGGTCATCTGTAGCTGCATCCGCCTCCCTTTCTTCTGTAGGGAGTGTTTTGTAGTTGCCGCCTTCTCTTTCGATCCGAGCAGCAGTTTCGGCTGGAATAATGCCGCGATCATAAGTATCTACTTCAGCGCGATCGGATGAATCTGTATCTCTCTTAACTGCTTCATTAGCCATAATTTATGTCCTCGTAAAAGAATCTATTAAATAACTTCAAAAACTAGATTAAGCTTTTTTTTATCTCCGAACTACTATCTTTAGAAGTGATTTAAAATTAAAAAGAGGATTACATCCTCTATCTTACGATGTATCAAAAGATTAATATTAATTCAGGTTAAATACTAATAATTTACATTTACTATTTAAGACAAGGAGTTTAAGCCCCTTGTCTTAAAGGTAGATAAACTTCTACCATAATGTAGTTTACTAGTTGAATGGTTAGAAAGTTTATTCGCCCACAAACTGATTTTTGAGGGATTGAATTTCATCAGCTAATTCTTGCCGAGTTGAAGCTTTTAGTAGATAACGGAAAATAAACCAACTGGCATAACCAATTCCCACTAATTCAAAGAGTGGTGATAGTAATGGAATATCATTGATTGCATCCAGTAGTGCTAGCACTAACTTTGCTGTAACAATGGCAGCTAAAATTAAACTAACAGTGATTAAAGGCTGCTTATAGTCCTGAAAAAAGCTACCTAAGTATTTGGGTAGTTTCTCCAAAAATTGAGAAACTTGTCTGCTAATTTGCTGCCATTGAGATTCCGGTTCCGATGCTGGCGGTAACTTTGGCAAGTTTGCATCTACACCTTCAAGTGCTAGCGCACCTTGTGATATTGAAGTATTGATAGATTCACGTTGCTGTTGTTCGGTTTCCATAGTTTTCAATGATTACAAAAGTTTCTGTAACTGAACTGAGCATCAATAAATATAATCATTAAAGTCGTCAGTTCTCAATTATTAATGGTCAGTAATAAGTATAACTGACCATTAAGGTTGAGTAGGAAAATATAAATTGATTTTTCTCTACCTACTCACTCGAATTTATTGTTAGTTGCCTCAGTTTGTTGGTGGGGCAACAGTTGCTTTAACAACTACAGTTTTGACACCTTTAATTTCTTTCGCTAAACGTTCAATTTTAGCCAACTCTTGCTGATTGTTAACAGTTCCTCCGATAGTCACAACTCCATCCTTTGTGGCATCAACTGTTAGTTGACCCTTGGGTATGTTTGCCTCTAGCTTAGAGCGAACTTGACTTGATAAGTCACCTTTAGCTCTGTCTGTATCGCCGCCAGTGACATTATTTCGTTGTTCGCGGGCTCGGATATCAGCATCAAGTTGTCTTCTGCGAGTTTCACTTTGTGCGTCTTTTTGAGAAGCTTCTGTTGTTTGTACACTCGGTGATTGTGGAGCTTCATTAGGATTATTGGGTGCAGATTCACTTGTTTTAGAAGCGTTATCACAAGCAGCAACACCAAAAACTAAAAGGGTGCTAATTAAGAAGGGGGTTAGCTTTTTCATAGATTTAATTCGCAATCGGAAAGTGAAATTTGTTGATTTTTACGGTGAAGTGAGGAGCAAGTTTTTGAATTCTTGCTCTTGCAATTGTGTGTAATTAGTATCAGTGAAAACTACTTTGGATTAAAGTGTTTCATCACGACGGTCAACAATCACTACAGCAGGATCGTGAATATGAGGCTCTCTTGAGTGATTGGGGTGAATGGGATTGGCTACTGTTGTGTCATGATGGATTACTCGGTCGGAACCTGGCCGATGTTCGCCTAAATCAGTGGCATCATAAATAGCAAATTCTTCAATACCCCGACGCTTGAGAATCGCTTCAGCTTGGTGGATTTCAGCTTCCGTACCATCGATAATTACCAAGTAGTCGCCTCTTTGGAAGCGATCGCTATATACCCGCGCTCTGTCTTCAGGAATTCCCAAGCCAACTAGTGCGCCGACAATACCGCCAGCAGCTGCACCGATCGCACCACCAGCTAAGGTTGTGGCCAAAGCTGTTGCTACTGCGCCACCAGCAATCACAGGCCCAACTCCAGGAATTGCTAGAGTTCCAAGACCAACTAATAAGCCAGTCAAGCCGCCTAGAACACCGCCTGTAGCTGCTCCAGTTTTAGCACCATCGTCTGCTTTATTACCTGTTCCAACATTTCTATCTACATCGACACCAGCGATCCCACGACCGTCTGTATCTTTGGCGATGATGGAGACTCTACTTAAGGGAAAACCCGCATCTCGTAATTCTGTGAGTGCCGCTTCTGCATCTCGGCGATGAGAAAATACTCCTATCGCGCGTCTAGCAACACCACTATGAGCCACATTTACGTTATGGGTTGGAGCGACATAATCAGCATTTCTCGCATCTGGGTTGTCGTAAATACCAAACTCTTCGACACCACGCTGATGGAGAATTGCTTCTGCTCTAGCGATTTCCGTATCTGTGCCATCCAGGATTACTAAATAGTGTCCTCGTCTTACACGTTCGTCATAAACCCTAGCTCGTTCTTCGGGAATTCCTAAACCAATCAATGCACCAAGCAAACTACCAGCTACCGCACCAATCCCTGCACCAGCAAGAGTTGTAGCTAGAGTAGTTGCTGCGGCTCCAGCCAGCATAATTGGCCCAATTCCAGGAATTGCCAAAGTACCAAGACCGACTAATAAACCAGTTAATCCGCCCAAAGCGCCGCCTGTAGCGGCTCCAACTTTAGCACCTTCATCAGATTTATCACCGACGCGATCGCGCACTTCAGCACCAGCAATATCTTCTCTGTCTCCATCTTGCGTAATGACAGAGACTCTGTTCATATCAAAGCCGACTTTTTTCAATTCATGTAGCGCATGTTCAACATCTCGACGATTAGAAAATACACCTACAGCACGTTTATGTACACCTACAACCATTATCTTTTTCTCCTCAGCAACAATCAATTATTCACAAATTTATAGCTTGTAATACCCTTATTAATACATGTTTAGATTTATCTTTCATCAATCGCTTGGAAGAATTTTTATCTCTATCATTAGGTATAGGTGTTTTTATCTAAATGAGTAAATATAAAGTCACACTTTTCTAAATACTTATATGTTTTAGTTCTAAAATTTTTGCTAGACATTGACAT
>NZ_JAAGOG010000237.1:0-10389 GCF_010747425.1 Nostoc sp. UIC 10630 | reverse complement strand
CAGTACCGACAGTTGAAACTCCATCCGATGAAGAGCAAGTAAATGTTGATACGTCAACATCAACAGAAATTGAATCGACAGCAGCAATATTTCAAGCTGTTGGGGTAATTACTGGGTTGGTCAATTTCAGTTCAGATGGACAAAGCACTGTTACTATCGGTAGCTATGAATACCCACTTTACTACTCCAAGCGACAATGGGATGTATTAAGTTTTTTTCCCAATTTTACATATTATTTATAAGAGGCTTGATTGATGTTTTTCTTCCAAAAACAATAAGAACTAAGCCAATCAAAATCAATAGTGATGCTACTAAATTTATTGTAGTAATTCTTTCATTGAGGAACAAACCCGAAAAAAGAAATCCGAACACAGGAACAAGCAGTGCAAAAGGTGTCACAATATTTGCTGAATACCTCCTTAATAGCCGCCCCCAGATACCAAAGGCAAGAACAGTAGCGATTAATCCTGTGTAAAAAATAGTTCCTATCCCAAGAAGGTTGATATGAGCAAGAGCATCCTTCTGCCCTTCCTCAAAAATTATTGATAAAGCAAGTAGTGGTAGTGGAGGAATAAGGCTCATCCATATCATTAGCTTGAACATATCAACGTTTCCTGCCATTTTTATAAAAATGTTTGCGAAAGACCAAGCTAAAGATGCCATTAATACTAAGCAAAAACCCAATAAATTAGCGCTACTAATCATACTAGAAGCAATTAGTCCAATCCCACTAAAAGCAACACCTATACCAATCTTTTGCCATAATACTGGAGCGTCATTCAATATTCTAGCGGATAGAAGAGAAGTAAAAAGAACTTGCGATTGAATCAGGAGAGAAGAAAGTCCTGCGGGTGTCCCCACTTTAATACCTATAAATAGAAAAGAATACTTAACAACACCTAAAGTAAAACCTATTGTCAAAATCCATTTCCATGATATTTGTCCTCTCTTAAAGAAGATTACAGCAGGAAAGGCTGCTACAGTAAATCTAAGACATGAGAATAGAAGTGGAGGAAATGAATCCAGTCCAACCTTGATCACAACAAAGTTAAGCCCCCAAATCAGGGCAACAAGTATTGCGAGAAATGTATCTTTAGCTTTCAATTATTTTATTCCTCTCGAATAGGCTACTTAAAGATGTATCAGTTTTCTTGAAGTACAATTATTAGATTTTGGTTAGAATATGTATGCAACTTAAAAATTAATTATTATTAACTCCAAACTATACCATTTTTAAGCTCATCGTCAAAAAAACCAATAAAAAAACCTACAGTAATACGCGTTTGACCTGATACTCGATCAATTTCATGGTAATTAGTAGGATTTATGAGATAAATATCACTCACCTTTGGTTTAAAAACGAAGCAAGGCTTTTCTTTTACAACTTCATAATCATATCCTATTCCGTTTTTGATTTTATACTTTTCGTCATCGGGATTCCAAGACTTCATATAATGGCGTAAATTACCTCCAGTGTCACATTCTTGAATGCAAATAATACAACTGAGTTGATATTTAAGTTTAGCAACTAATAAATCTGTTGATTTAGCATCTCTCATAATATTGTCGTTATGAAGAGGATTCATAATTCCATCAGAATGGATTCTTACAATAAAGGGTGCATATGTTCGCCCATCTGGTTCTTGTGCTATTTTTAGACTTTGTAAATTAAAAATATGCTGTAGTTTTTCTCTTACATAAATAGATATGTCAAACTGCATTGGGAATAATGAACTATTTGCTTGAGCTTCTCTAAAATATTTGTCTGGTTGGTTCAAATACTTTGCAAGATAAGAACCTATTGTAGTAAGAGTTCCATTGCAATACTGAGTAACAATTGCTTGCTCAATGTTATGCTGTATTACTTTAAGAGTAGTATCAATAATGTTCTCATTGAGAAAGTTTTTGAGAATAATTGCTGCATATTTGTTTTCAGTAATTCCTCTTAAAGCATTAATATCTAGTGGATGATCACCAGAAGTATAAACAATTTCCTTCCAAGCCTTATCTATGTTTTTCATATTTTACTTATGCGTCAGTGGAAGCTCTATAATTTCCCCTTGAGTTAGGGGATGCCAGCATTCATAAGGGGCAATTTTAGAAATAATTTCAGAGGCAATGAAAAATGCAGATTTTGTTTGCACTTTATACATTGTGAAATATAAGGGAAAGCGAGTGTTTTTAGGAGTCCAATGAATTACATACGCTCTTTTTGGATTTACTACAATAGCATTAGCAGAGCTTCCTCCAGGTGCAAGATTTTCTAATTTTTTTATGATTTCAAGGTTATCAGAAAATTTATCTTGTGTTGGAGGAATAATATAATCAAAATACTCTCCAGAATCAAAGGTTGAGCGTTCAAGTCCCAGCTTTTGGTAAACAGTAGGGAGAAAACCGTTATGGAAAAGATACCAAGGGACAAGCATTCCTTGTCGTGTAATAGGATGAGTGCATTCTATGCCTTGATTATGTGCAAGGGTTGCATGTCTTACATGAATTGTAAGAAAGTCAGTTTCAATTTCGTGAAGTAAAGATTGTCTAAGGCTTTCTTTAATAGAACGTGTATCTCGGTGAACAGATAATCCGTGAGAGGCCAAACTGTTTCTCCATAAAGCACCCCATCCATTTGGATGACGGCAAATAGGGCCATCATGAGATGCTGTCATACCTTCACTCATTGAAAGGGCTGCGTTGAGTACAGATTGTGTTGAAAAACTACCTAGAGCAAGAATCATCCGACACATAGTGCAACATTCATCCTAATTTTGACGGTTCAAACGCACGGAAATACACTTTTGAAGTAAATTTTTTACCTCTATTAAACTCTGAGCCGAAACCGTAATTCGTCCTAAAGAACCTGTATGGCGCATAACATCAGCAGCTAAACTTTTAGGAATAAATCTAGGTAGTTGAGATAAGGGTTTTAGAGGTGGAAATTTTTCAATTGTAATAGGCAATCCCATACTATATAAATGTTCAGCCATTCTCATTTCTTCAGGAGAGATAGCTATGATTTGACCTATAAATTTGTTATTGGTAGAAGTAAAGGGTAGCAGAAAGCGGTTTTCTAAATGGACAGCAAAGGAGGACTCACCCCAATTAATTCCTGTAACTTTTTCAATAAGATTGACTAGCCCTCCACCCGAAAGTCGGAAGCCCATCTCTATAAAGTAAATGCCTTGGTCGTTTTGTATAACGTCAATGTGAAATGGGCCTTTATAATATCCAACAGCATCAATACATGACTGAGCAAACTGTTGAATTTCTGAACTGCTCCAACTTCCACAGGCTGCTATATGACCAATTTCTCGAAATCCAGAGATATTGTTAGTTCCTGGAATATCTTCTTTCAAAATAAACTTTTCGCATACGGTTATAATTACTACCGTACCTTCCTGAGAAATGCCTTGGACAGAATACTCTACTCCTGAAATGTATTCTTCAACAATAATTTTGTCGAAAATATTTCCGTCGTAATTTGTTAGTTTTTTTAGTTCAGCTAAAGATTTATCCAACTGTAAAGAGTCTTTTACAAGAAAAACTCCAAGTCCGCCGCCACTATTAACAGGCTTAATAACAAGAGGATATTTGAGATTTTCTAATGAAATTGCATTAGCATCCTGTAATGAAAGTATCATGTAGCCTGGCTGTAGAATTACAGAAGCTTTTTGAGACAAAAGTCTTCTTTGTTCCCATTTGTTAGGGGGAACAAAATGAGGATATATCGTTTCTTGCCACGGCGGAATTTTCCATGTTTCAGCTACAGCATACACACTTTTGACATAACTCTCAAACCCAGGTAGAATTAATTTTACATTTTTGCTTAGGTCGCTTAGTACATTTAGAATTTGATTAGGATCATTCGGCTGGTTAACAGGTAATTCAATATCAAAAGTCCGCCGTCCCAAGTTTTGACGCCATTGGAGATAGTCTGGTGTTTCAATGAGAACTGCTTTCATATCCCGACGTGAAGATGCATCTAAATAGGGATCTAATCCATCACGAGTTGCTCCGACTTGGACAAACATATTTTACTCCCAGATAACATAACTCTTCTTAATTAGATTTATCTCCCAGAAATCATTTCATATACAGTCGGACCATCTGGGCTATGACGAGTTTCTATTATTCCTTTATGAGGATCTCTCCCTAAAATTAAGTTCACTAGTTCAAGTTTGGCGTTTTTATCATTTAATCCCAGCAGTGGAGAATCATAACATCTCCTTAATTTTTCTAACGTAAGCCCACTTAGATGATATAAATTATTAGCTATATCGCTAGATTTTTGTGATGTCTTCTCCTCTTCCCTCCCATCAAGAACTTGGTGAATATTGTCCAGTTCAGGCAAAAGCTTTGGTTGTTCTTTCAAAAGATATGTCTCAAGGTTTTTGCCTTTTTCTGAAAATGGAGCATAAACCATACAAATTAACTGTTCTTCAGTTATACCAAAAGCTTCAAAAGCAAAATCATTTATCTTCTTACGCATCAATGTTATTGACTCGGCGGTACTATAACGCTGAATAATTTGATCTATAAGGAACTCAGGAAATTGTTTTTGACGCATTAATGATATGGCAAACTTGACGTATTCCTCTATGCCTTCAGCATAACTTCTACCATAAACGTGTTCACATTTTAGCCCACGTAGGTGGGCCATTAGCGCAGGATTTGCACAGTCAGACTCAGAAAAACTGAACGCAAGTTCATCAAACTCAAACCCTAAATACTTTGTTAGTAGCTCCCAGTGATTCCCAGCAGAATATTCTGTGTAATTATATATAGAAAAGAATAATGTATCTATAGTTATGTCATCATTAATTATTTTATGCTCTTTAATTTCATGATTGGCCTTATCACCGTAAATTTCCCGGAAATAGCTTTGAGAAACTATATCTAAGTTCTTAAGAAAATCCCTAAATCCATGTCCACTAGGTGATAAATCTGGACTTATTTTTTGGACAAGACGGTTAACCCAAACCATATAAGCTCTTTGTTCTTTTCGAGAATCACCTGTAATGATCACATCTACCCCACCGTCATAGCAGGAAGCAATTCCAAAAGAGTTAACCATACTGATGTTACAGGCATTGCAGAATGTAGGACGGGAATTTGCTTGAGTTCGATGTCCAGTCATCAAGATGTCTTGCCGATTCTGACTAACAATATTGTAGGGAAGTGGAAGAGAACGGTTAAAAAGACTGATTTTATTCCCATCGATAAGTAAGAGTTCAACATCCGGGTCGTCATAGAGTTGTAAAGCGCAATACACTCGATGGATATTTTCCATTACACTTGTTGGCATACCAGCGTGGCGGTTGGTTACTACACGTATTTGAAAAGTTTCTCCATTCCATTTGAACAGAATGAGTTGCACCAACCTTACAAAGGTAAGCATATAAGAGCTGTCTTTCCCTCCTCCATAGGCTACAAGAACTTTGTTTTGTTCAATAGGGGATTGTTTAGGAAGTATTTCTTGAAGTTTAATAGCACAATTTTTTACACCTTCAAGTTTAGCTGAACTAAAAAAATGGCTTAGTTCAGAAAAAAGTTTATTACGTAAAGAAAATAATTCTTTATTGTCTACTATAGAACTATGGAATGACATAATTAGCAGTGTTTTAAGGTTGTTATTTTATGCTTACAGGAGGCTGTATAAGTTAATAAGGTCAAGTTAATAGCTTTATGCAACTTCCTGTTTTATCTTTACAAAACTACAAAAGTAAGTAAATTTCAGCGTGTGTTTTCTATGTTTTTATAATGCCCTGTATTTCTACTCCCTCCACTAGGGGTAAATGGGGTGAAATGAGCAGTGATACCGAAAGTTAAGCTGTGCGATTGCTCATTTACCCCCTAAATATAGGTATTTGGATAAATCTTCCATCACCTCATTGGTACCCAGCCAGTAATATTACTGTTGGCGATGAGTTATACATTAAATTAAAAGTTAATGTTACACATCCAACTTTTCTGCTTATTTGTGTGCAGTTTTGATACCTGGAGAATGCACAAATATGATCGCCTCATTACAGAAAACTGCATAATTATTTAGAGTATGTACTGTACTCTGAAGAAGCAAAACTAGATGAGAGATAGGGTATTTTTACGCGATGGTATTTCTCAATTGCGTCAACGTCTATTTCTCTTCATTTGGGTTAGGAGAAACGTTGCTCCTAGCTGTAGCGACCTGCAATTATAAATCACCCAACCTGCAATCATCGTTGTTCTCAGCCAGGATTATTTGCAACTATAATTTCAGTTGAGCCAGGATTAAGGGTCTTGTCCACTTTTGATACTGCTGGCGAAATATTGCTTAACCTACCGACTGAGCCATAAGCTTTGCAAATTGCGAAGTTCGCGTGGTCGCTTGTGGAATACCGGACAGCCAGTGAAATATACGCTTGAAGTTAATTGCCGTTGCTGTCATCAAATGTTGCAGATGAGTTTTCGCTAATCCAAGATATCGAGCATGGCGGAGTCCATGAGCGCGAATGCTTTCAGAGAGAGTAGCTTCAATTCCAGCCCGTCGAGCATAGTCTGCCTTATACTCGTCAGTCATTGCTTGTTTTCGTGCAGCTTGCAATGCTTTGTACTGTGCTTCTGGACGAAGTGTAACCAACCGTCGCTTTTCTTTGGTGCGAGTACACAGATGCAGGCTGGGGCAATTGGCGCAGTCAGCTCGTGCAAACTTAATTTTAATTACTTCATTGTTTCGACCATCGATTGCAGGTGTCCAAGATGTACTCGTCTTACCTTCGGGGCAAACGGCAACCTCTTGTTGCCAATCGACTTTGAAATCGCTCGCTGCAAATCCTTTACCTGCTTTGGATTGCCAGCGTAGGTCTGCGCGGGTCGGCCCTAGCAATTGAACTTGATGCTGTTGTTGAGCAGTTACCAACAATTGAGCATCTAGATATCCCGTATCAACGATATGCTTACTGGGAAGCAAATCCTTGTTAGCAAGTGAAGTATGAATTGCTTCAGTCACATCACCATCAGCAATAGGTGCCGCTGTCGTCTCAACATTTGTAATCAGATGTAAGGAATTGGGTTCGCAAGTTTCACTCAAATGAACTTTGTATCCTACCCATGATGTTGTATTCTTTTTTGAATAATGAGCATCTAAATCATAGGGTGAACTAATCATTAATGTAGCTGGCGGTATTCCTTGCTCGGTTCGCCAATGAATCTTGTTATTACATACATAGTATTGCTGTACCCATACTCGTCGTAGTGTTTCGACTGCTGGAACCTGTTGTAACCATTCTGGACTATGACCATCAAAGATCGCATCAAGCAGCTGTTTTCCATCTTCGCCATACACATGAGCTTGTTCCTCTCGCGCTGCTTTTGAAGTCGGTAGATGATAGTCTTCCATGCGCTCGCTATAACGTTCTATCCATTCTGGCTGGCTTTGAGCTTGCAACCAAGCAGGTGCAACAACGGCCAGCGCATTTAATGCAGCCCGCAGCGTTTCTCCAGCACACTCCAGTCGTGTCACTGCCCGAATAGTTGCGACAACATGGGTGGAGTCTGTCCGTTGGCGACCTCTTGCTTGCAGCCAGCCTTGTTGTTGACACCAGCTAAGGAGTTGATCAAACACTAAACCTTCAGCTTGTTGAGCGATCAAGCGAGTGCGAAATTCGCTCAAAACAGTGTGGTCAAACCCCTTATCTGTTAGTTCTAAACATAGTAGGTACTTCCAATCAATTCGGCTTCGGACAGCATCAGCGGCTTGACGATCTGTGAGTCCTTCTATGTACTGCAATATTGTCACCAGAGCTAATCGCATCGGTGATACTCCAGGTTGTCCCTGGTGAGAAAACAATGTACTAAAATCTTGGTCGCTCACAAAGGAGTCAAGGCGATCTGCCATCGTGATGCAGAGGTTACCCTTCGTAAAAATAGCTTTGGCAACTTTAGCCGTTTCTGCTGGTACAGTATAGCCCGGTTGTGGATTCAGTGACATCGAATGATACCTCAAGCGATCGCTTTTTAGATCCTAAATAACTCTTGATGGAGCCAACTTATTTGTTAAGCAATATTTCGCCAGCAGTATCAAAAGTTGCCAAGAACCTATAATTTTGCCGAAGTTAATTGGAAGCATAAGCAAGCCATTCCGGCAATATTATCCTTCCACCGACAAAATGTCTTGATTGCAGGTTTGGGCATTTATAATTGCAGGTCGCTACAACTAGAACGCTGACTATTAAAGACTCAATTCATAATCCTGCTCCTGCTGTTGCTGATGCTGTTGCTTTAACTGCTGCCCATAATCGAGTAGCTGCTGATTCCAATCGTCAGCTTTGCATTTGAGCCGCTTGGACTGTGGCAGTAGTTCTTTAACAACTCGTGCAGCTGCATTACCAGAATCGTCCGAGTCAAATGCCACTTGTACATTAGGAATATTCTGCAATTGCTCTACTGGTAAGCTTTTGGGATTATCTACCGCCATGTACAAAGTTCTATTGGGTGGCACGTCGCCTCTAAGCTGATATTCCAGCATGGCAAAAGACACGGCATCGATGGGCGATTTCAAAAGCACCACTTTCTCTACAGGTTCAGTTGGCTGTCCGCCTAAGCGGAAGTGAAACCAGCCCTCACGCCTAACTGTTCCTTTCTCGTAGCCCTTAAACGTGTTGTTCTCGCCCCGTGTTCCCCGCAGGAATGCTCCTATTGCCTGGGGTTCTTCGCTAAGATTCCGCATGACGAATACAGCGTTTTGCTGATCATCAGCGTAAACTAACCCCCTTTTATGCAGAAGTTCCACAAAATTTTCAGGTATCCCCCGTTTCTGGGTCAGGTAGTTGGAGACAGAAGACCACTTGCTTTTATCCTCAACTGGTAGCCTGAATTTGTCGCGTGGTTCTAACTGGATAATTTCAGCAGTCACTTGACGACTTTTTGCTATCGCTGCTCGTTCTGCCCCAGCTTCCCCAAATCGCTCATGTAACCAGACAACCGCCTGCCGCAGATTGCACTGGTTAACGTGCATCACCAAGTCAATTGCACCACCTGAGCCTTTCTGCTGATCGGGGGCGAAATCGTAGAATTTGGGCCCATCTATATTAATGATGTGTCCGTGACCCTTCCATTTTCCTTGGCTATTGTGTAGCCCCAACTCCCAAGCCACATCCTCCAAGGGCAAGTCGCGCAGTTGATTGGTCTGAGATTCTAACGATCGCACCCGCTTCTCTAGTTGCTGTCGTTCCTTCTCGCTGGCTCTTGCCCGTTGCTCCGCCCGTTCTAGTCGCTCTTGCATGAAAGCGCGGTCAGCCAGTTGGTGGTTGAGGACATGAAATTGGTGATCATTCTGAATCCGAGCAACGTAATTTGTAGCGGATTCAAGCGGTTCGGGTTCAAGTTTTTTATTCGACCAGACGGCAGTGAGGGGTTCACTGTTAACGGCTTGGTAATACTCCTTTACTTTGGTGTGGGTTGCCTTACTGCCCTTGACCCCTCGTTCAATGCCCAAAGGAGCGAGTGCAGCAGCATAACTGTCTTGGAGTTTGGATAACTTAATGCTGGCAGTGCGACCATTACCCCCAAACATTTCTTTGTGGCTTAACTGCTTAGTTTTCTCGTTGATGGGTACAACATAGGCATGAATGTGGGGAGTCGCTTCATCCAAATGCAACTCTGCCCTGACGCACTTATCACCATAGTTGTTGACTAGCCAACTGCGAGAAGCCTTAACAAAGTCCAACATTCGGGGATTATCCCATTCGCCTGCCTTTGATGGGTCTAAGGGGCGAAAATATTCTGGGGATGCTGAAAGAAAAATATCGCTACACAGCACGGCATCCTTGCGCGGTTTGTGTAAAGTTGTGTTGGCTATTTTGTTTTTCACCAAAACTTCAAGCGGTGAATCATCCTCCATGCCAATCAGCCGGATATTTTTTTTAGTGGTGTCGGCATTTGGGGTATCTTGTAAACGTGCGGTATGCTTCTCGCTGCCGCCAATGTTGCCGAAAGACTTGAGTTTTTCAACGCGCAGAATCGCTAAAGCCACCATTGTTTTTTCTCGGATTTTACAGGTGTGCCAATGGGGTGCAAACTCCCCGCAGGGGCGAACGTAACTTTTGCGTCTTGAGCGAAGCGAAAGATGGGCGCAGCCCACCCGCAGGGCGCAAAAGTGTAGTGAGTACACCACCAACATGGTACACCGAAGCGAAATTCTGCGGCAACAGCACCCACTCCCCCACTCGCGCGACCTCTTGGCACAATAATAGTGCAACTCAGCACAAATATTGAGCAACTTGGCACAATTTGGTCAGCCAAAATCAGCATTTAAGGTCATGAACCGAGGTGAATTACGAGTGCCAGATTGTGCTAAATTGGTGCAATATCTGCACTTAGATAGTGCCATTCTGCTCTAAATCTGCACCAAAA
>NZ_JAAGOG010000236.1:0-10526 GCF_010747425.1 Nostoc sp. UIC 10630 | reverse complement strand
CCCTTATCCCCACTTCGTGGGGGCCCCACCTTCCCCCTTTCCCTTTACCCCGTCAAGTTCACTTGGCGAACTACTACAGTCTTAGTCAGAAATAAATAGGAGTTGTATCAAAATTAAGTAAGCGAGCTAGTCATTGTAATCGTGTTGACTTAATAAAGAATCGTATACCAAATCAAGTATACGATTCTTGATAAAACATAGAACTAAACTGTTTTCTACCCACGACTGGAATGCTTCAGTTGTTTAACCGGGGATATTAGAGCTAATTACGGGCAGTGTATGTCATACAGTTGGCTACGCTTAAAATTAAGGGGGTACGCCCGTCTTTTTTAGTTTCGGCTAGGAAGGAGCAAACATTTTTGTACTAAGCAGTTTTACCTGTTACACCAAATAGGTTTTTTGGTGTAACAGGCGTATATTTACTACAAATCTAGTTGTTTAGACTGTGATGCTACCAGCGTAATGGCAAACTTAGTCCCTCGCTTAAAGTCTGCAATAGTTGCATTATATTGCAAGGACTGGTTTGATGGTAAGTAAGATGGCCCTCCGCAAGATACATTTAAATCCGTACCATCCTTAACTTTTAAATTAGAACAACCATAAATAACTGTTTTATTGCCTTCATCATCGACTTTGCTGATCTGAAGGCTTTTAACAACCCCAGTTACACCCGCAGGCAACTTTATAATAGCTCTTTCAACCCTCAGAGCTTGTGGTAACTTCATCGCGTTAGCACTGAAGCTACATCCATCGGCATTGTTAACTATCACAGTCGGTGGTAGAACATCGATTTCATTGGGGTTATTTGGATCTGGTATTATTCTTACATCACCTACGACGGTACAACCTGACTTGATAGGCGCAGTCAGTAAATCTGCAATTGCCATTCTAGGAAAGAAAGTTGCACAAATTACGAGTAAAACAGCAATAACGCCAAAAATCTTCTTGGAATATTTGAATTGATTCATTATTTTTCCTCCTTAAGTAAGTAGACGTTGAAAAAACCTCTATCTAAAGAAATATTCAGTAAATTTTTCATTAAATATGCAAATACGCAATTTGATTTTCAAAATTAGATTTTTCTACGGGTGTAGACATCACCAAAGCACCGCAAAAGTTTTCGGATTACTGCTATGAACATTGATTTCTAGCATTGTTGCATTATTCCCTTGTTACATTAGCTGCTAGTTTCCAACTCAGCACACGCAATACTTTCTCTTTCAGTGCCGTCAAGTAAGCACGATTCAGCTTCCAGAGGGCGACTCCAAAAACCTCTGTACCGACTTCTAAGCGCTCACTGGAATAAACCCCAATACGCTTGGGTTAAGGGCTAATGGCAAAAATTTTGGGTTTTTGAGACGCGATAAATCGCCGTCTCTACAAGTGTTTTGGTCTTATCCGAACTGTATTGGAATAAACCCGACTAATGCGATCACCTACGTGGGCGCTTGTGCCATCGCACACAAGAGCGCATCTACTGACATTCCGCAAACCGGTAATTGAAACCGTGGGTTCCATGAGCTACTCCGGTTGTTGTGCAATGAAAAAGAATCGCACGCATGAAAATCAAAACTAGGGGAAAATACCACTTTTACAAGACGTGAACACCGATCTAGGCGATCGCTATCCTGTTCATACAATATCTATTGAGAGTAGAAATTTTCTTTACTTGGTGTTCTGGTGGTAGCCTGCGACAAGCCCTCCGGGTGACGCTCCTAACATCGCTAACGCTGCGCTAACAGCAGTCGCTCATGGGGGAAACCCCCAAGACCGCGCTGCTTCACCACTACGCCTCTACGTTCCTGAAAAAGCCTATGCAACCTACTAATCCTAACCAATTTACAGAAAAAGCCTGGGAAGCGATCGCCCATACCCCCGATATTGTTAAACAATATCAACAACAGCAAATTGAAAGCGAACACTTGATGAAGGCGTTGCTAGAACAAGATGGTCTAGCAACTGGGATTCTCACCAAAGCGGGTGTTAACCTCCAAAAACTGCGCGATCGCACCGAACAATTTTTTCAACGTCAGCCAAAAGTATCTGGTACTAGCAGTTCTGTTTACTTGGGACGCAGCTTAGATACACTTCTAGATCGGGCAGATGTGTATCGCAAAGAGTTTCAAGATGAATATATTTCAATTGAACACTTATTGCTGGCTTACGCTAAAGATGACCGCTTTGGCAAAGCTTTATTCCAAGAATTCGGTTTAGACGAAGGCAAACTAAAAGATATTATTAAACAAGTTCGGGGGAGCCAAAAAGTGACCGACCAAAATCCAGAAGGCAAATACGAAGCACTGGAAAAATACGGGCGTGATCTCACAGAAGCCGCGCGTAAAGGTCAACTCGATCCAGTGATTGGGCGGGATGATGAGATTCGCCGCACTGTCCAAATTCTGTCTCGCCGCACCAAGAATAATCCTGTGCTAATTGGTGAACCGGGTGTTGGTAAAACTGCGATCGCTGAAGGATTAGCACAGCGCATTATCGCAGGTGATGTACCCCAATCCCTCAAAGACCGCAAGCTAATTTCTTTAGATATGGGTGCTTTGATTGCGGGGGCAAAATTCCGGGGTGAATTTGAAGAACGCCTGAAAGCAGTATTAAAAGAAGTTACTGAATCTGGCGGCAATATTGTTTTATTTATTGATGAAATTCACACCGTTGTTGGCGCTGGTGCAACCCAAGGCGCGATGGATGCGGGTAACTTGTTAAAACCGATGTTGGCGCGGGGCGAATTGCGCTGTATTGGGGCGACAACTCTAGATGAATACCGCAAACATATCGAAAAAGATGCCGCACTAGAAAGACGCTTCCAGCAAGTTTATGTCGATCAACCCAGTGTAGAAGATAGTATTTCGATTTTGCGCGGCTTGAGAGAACGTTATGAAAACCACCACGGGGTGAAGATTTCTGATAGTGCTTTAGTTGCCGCCGCCGTATTGTCGAGTCGATATATTAGCGATCGCTTCCTCCCTGATAAAGCTATTGACTTGGTAGATGAAGCCGCCGCTAGATTAAAAATGGAGATTACCTCCAAACCAGAAGAACTCGACGAAATCGATCGCAAGATTCTGCAATTGGAAATGGAGAAGCTATCGCTGCAAAAAGAAAGCGATGCCGCTTCTCGTGAACGTCTAGAAAGACTAGAAAAAGAAATTGCCGATCTCAAAGAAGAACAAAGAACCCTCAATACTCAATGGCAGTCTGAAAAAGATATCATTGACAAAATTCAGTCCGTTAAAAAAGAGATTGAACGGGTCAATTTAGAGATTCAGCAAGCAGAACGCGATTACGACCTTAACCGCGCTGCGGAGTTGAAATATGGTAATTTAACCAGTTTGCATCGTCAGTTAGAAGCAGTAGAAGCTGAATTGGCAAGCGCCCAAAGAAGTGGAAAATCACTATTACGGGAAGAAGTCACAGAAGCTGATATTGCCGAAATTATTTCTAAATGGACAGGAATTCCCATCAGCAAGCTGGTGGAATCTGAGAAAGAGAAACTACTGCATTTAGAAGATGAACTACACCACCGCGTGATTGGACAAGAAGAAGCAGTCACAGCCGTAGCAGATGCAATTCAGCGATCGCGCGCTGGACTAGCTGATCCCAATCGTCCCATCGCTAGCTTTATTTTCCTTGGGCCTACAGGTGTGGGTAAAACCGAGTTGGCGAAAGCGCTGGCGGGCTATATGTTCGATAGCGAAGATGCGCTGGTGCGAATCGATATGTCGGAATATATGGAGAAACATGCCGTCTCCCGTTTAATCGGTGCGCCTCCAGGATATGTGGGTTACGAAGAAGGCGGACAACTAACAGAAGCGATTCGCCGCCGTCCTTACTCAGTGATTCTCTTTGACGAAATCGAGAAAGCCCACCCTGATGTTTTTAATATCTTCTTGCAAATTCTCGATGATGGTCGCGTCACTGATGCCCAAGGTCATAAGGTGGACTTCAAGAACGCTATTATCATCATGACTAGCAACATCGGTTCGCAATACATTCTTGATGTCGCTGGGGATAACGCTCACTACGACGAAATGCGCCGTCGAGTCATGGAAGCGATGCGGAATAGCTTCCGTCCAGAATTCCTCAACCGGATTGACGAAATCATCATCTTCCACGGTTTAGATAAGAAGGAATTACGGCAGATTGTGCTGTTGCAAGTACAAAGATTGCGTCAAAGATTGGCCGATCGCAAAATATCCCTCAAACTTTCGGATATTGCACTTGACTTTTTAGCAGAAGTAGGGTATGACCCAGTGTATGGGGCGCGTCCACTGAAGCGGGCAATTCAGCGAGAGTTAGAAACTCAAATTGCCAAAGCCATCTTGCGCGGTGAATTCAACAACGGCGATACCATCTTTGTAGATGTGCAAAATGAGCGTCTTTCTTTTAGTCGCTTACCCGTTGAGGTGTTTAGCAGCTAATTAGTCGAATATAAAACACCTCTCCCTCGTTTTACGTAGTAAAACTGTCCCTCTCCAAGTCGGAGAGGGATCAGCTTGAACTTTAGTTCAAGGCGGGGAGAGGTTGTTTAAACTCACTTTTTAAATAATTGAACTACACTATTCCCCATTCCCCATTCCCTACTGTTTACAAATTACTTGTCGCATTTTCCGCATATTTGCAGGCAATTCAAAGTTCATTGCTTGTTGAATGAAAATTGATGGAATGGGAATCAGAGGTGTAGCTTGCACGGTATAAGCAAGCAACGTGCCATTTCCACAATCTTTGAGTTCTAAATTGGCGTTAAAATCCTCAAAAGTCCCTTTTTCCATGCGAAATTGGATTTGTTGCCCCAGCACTTCTACAACGTTGAGGTAAATTTCCACTTGAGCCGTGAAAAAGAAAAAGGCTTTTTGTGCTGCTTGATATAGACGCTTCACTTCACCTTTGTGTGATATCTCGCTTTTAGTGATATCAGGAAAATATTGCACCCACCGGGGATAATCAGTTAATTGCTGCCAAACTTGCGATCGCACCATCGGCAAATACATCCAGGCTGTCACCGCGCCACCACACGCCTTGTGCGATCGCGTTTCTACCAAAATTTCACCCTGTACCAGCAACTTTTGTTTATCTTGACTCCAAGCCATATCTGAACCTGCAATAATTGAGTCTGAGATATGAGACGCAGACATAATGATTTTAGTTACTCCTCAACTCATCCACCTAAATAGAATTGAAACTACAAGCTATAAAACTTGATTTAGATCCAACCCATTAAATTTTAGTTCCAGTGTAATCCCGATCCTTTCCGGAAAGGGTGAGTTTTTGGTAATTATTTCAGTTACTTTACTGTAAAACCTGTAGTTTCGATCACAATTAACACAATTAATACTTAAGCGGGCTTGATAATAACACTATTTATAAATGAAAAACTAAGTTCTTAACAGCTAGAATGGCACAAACACTATTTAATATCAAGCACCTTACCCCAACCTCTGGATAGGATCTCTCGATTTTTGCGTATTATTTATGATGAAACTGTAACTTCATCATAACTTCATATCTGTTTGTCAATATCAAGTGTAATTTCTGTTGAGTTGAGAGGAAAATTAAGTGAGTCAATCTTCTTTAAATCGTAGATTAATCCAGATTTTTGGTATTCTTCTTGGTGTTAGTGTAGCCGTTTGGGTACTGAGAGGCTTTGGTATTCTTACTTTTATTCCAGGTGGAATAATTTTGCTACTACTACTAGGGGCGATCGCGATCGGGATTATCAGTTATGCCCAAAGGACTTGGTGGCGTTTGTAATCTGGATCTCTCATAATCTGGGAAATTTCCGCCAAGGTTATATGCCTTACCCGATAAGCCTTTATCCTCTCGTTTAAGAATTGTAGTATGAGCATTTTCACTTACTGCTAAAAGTATTTAAATGAATCGTGAAATTCCTCATCCGCCTCGCCTATGCGGTGGGCATGGATAGCGAGGCTGTGTAGCGGAGCAAAGCAGCCAATTAGCTTTGTCTCTCATTTAAAAGTTTGTTTACTGCTTTTAGTATTTTGTAGTTAGACAGGGACATGAAACACGCCGTCAAGGTACGAATTTATCCGAGCGATGAGCAGCAAGTCGCGCTATCAAAAGCGTTTGGTTGTGCGCGTTGGTTTTGGAACAATTCGTTAGCCATGACTAATCAGATATATAAAGAGACGGGGAAAGGTCTGTCTCAACAAGGGATGAACGACCGTCTACCCGCTCTCAAAAAAGAGTTTGAATGGTTGTCCGAACCCTATAGTCAAGTGTTGCAGTCGGTATCCCTCAACCTGTCTAGAGCGTTTATCAATTTCTTTGAGGGACGGGCTAAATTTCCCAACTTCAAATCGAAGCAAGGTAAGCAGTCTATTCAGTATCCTCAGAATGTCCAAATCACCCATGAGGGGTTGAAGCTTCCAAAAATTGGGATAGTTCCAGCCAAAATTCATCGAGTGTTAGAAGGCAAACTAAAGACCGTTACCCTATCCCTTGCTTCATCAGGTAAGTATTTTGCCTCATTGTTGTTTGATGATGGACAGCCCGAAATAGAGCAATCCTCTCAGGGTAAAGCGGTCGGGATTGACCTGGGACTGACGCACTTTGCGATCACCTCTGATGGTTCAAAGTTTGATAATCCGAGAGTGTTGAAAAAACGATCAAGGAACCTGAAGCGTAAGCAGCAAAAGCTATCTCGCAAAGTTTTGGGTTCCAACCGTCGCAAGAAGGCGCGTCGGATTGTGGCGCGGGTGCATGAAAAGATTGCCAATACCCGTCAAGACTTCCTGCATAAACTCTCTCGCAAAATGGTGAACGAGAACCAAGTCATCTGCCTTGAGAATTTGGCAGTGAAAAACATGGTGAAAAATCACAACTTAGCTAAAGCCATTAGCGATGTGAGTTGGGGTGAGTTCACCACAATGCTGGAATATAAAGCTAGAGTTGATGGAAAGTGCTACGTAGAAGTAGACCGTTTTTTCCCATCCTCAAAGACTTGCTCCGTCTGTCTCAATCAAGTGGGTAGCTTACCAATAGAAGTTCGGTCATGGCAGTGCAAAAACTGTAATACAAAGCATGACCGAGACGTAAACGCCGCTATCAATATTCGAGATGAAGGACTCAGAATATTAGCGTTAGGAACTAGCGCTACTGCCAAAGGAGGGAGTGTAAGTCCAAAGGTTGGAAGGCGAAAGTCGTCCGTATCTAAGGCTACTCCCAATGAATTTGGAAGCCCCATCCGCCATGCGGTGGGGTAGTTCACTAGGGAAGCGATGCCAATAATTTATTAGGGGAAAGGAACATGGCAAAGTATATATGTACCGTTTGCGGCTATGAATATGACCCAGAATTCGGCGATCCAGATAGCGATATAGCGCCGGGAACAGCTTTTGAAGATATACCAGATGATTGGGTATGCCCGACTTGTGGTGCGACAAAAGATCAATTTGAACTAGTTGAATAGTGAAGATAAAAGCTAGCCTAGTAAAGTACGTGCTATTGAGAAATTTTAGAATTTGCTACCGTTACGAATCGTAGTTATTGGGGGTGGGGCTGCGGGATTTTTTGGCGCGATCGCTTGTGCTAAAGCCAATCCTGATGCCCAGGTTACTTTACTCGAAGCCAGTCGTCAACCACTGGCGAAAGTGCTAATTTCTGGTGGTGGACGCTGCAACGTCACTCACGCTTGCTTTGACGCGGAGGAGTTAGTACAAAATTACCCCAGAGGTGCAAAAGCTTTGCGGGGTGCTTTGACTCGCTTTGCCCCTCAAGATACAGTAGCTTGGTTTGCTGCTAGTGGAGTCTATCTAAAAACTGAAGCTGATGGCCGGATGTTTCCTGTCACCAATACTTCAGAAACCATTGTGGAATGTCTGATTAAATCGGTGGCCACATCTGGGGTAAAACTCCGTGTCGGTACACACGTAACTTCGGTGAAACGAAGTACAGCAGATGAGGGGTTTGATATTCTTCTTAAGTCGGGAGAGACGATTAAATGCGATCGCCTACTGCTTGCCACCGGCAGTAGTATTGTCGGTTATAAAATTGTCCGAGAGTTAGGTCATCAAATAGAACCGCCAGTGCCCTCGTTATTTACCTTTAACATTCTCGATCAAAAGTTGCGAGAGTTGGCTGGAGTTAGCGTTAACCCTGTCCAATTAAGATTATCTGCGAGTGGAAAATCCCAATTACAACAAACTGGGCCATTGCTGATTACCCACTGGGGTTTGAGTGGCCCGGCTGTTTTAAAGCTTTCTGCTTGGGGTGCGAGAGTTTTGCACGAAAGCCGCTATCAAGCCAAATTATTGATTAATTGGCTGCCCCTTATGCACCAAGAACAAGTGCGAGAAAAAGTTTTAGCAGTTAAAGATGAATGGGGAAAGAAAGCGATCGCATTGCATCGCGGCGTTGATTTACCCCATCGTCTCTGGCAATATATCATTGCCCGTGCAGGCATTACCACAGAAGACCGTTGGGCAGAAATATCTAGTAAAACCTTAAATCAACTGGTGCAAGAACTTACTCAAGGACAATACTTAATCAACGGCAAAGGAGCCTTTAAAGAAGAATTTGTTACCTGTGGCGGCGTTAACCTCAAAGAAGTCAACTTCAAGACGATGGAAAGTAGGTTAGTTCCTGGCCTTTATTTTGCCGGAGAAATCTTAGATATTGATGGTGTTACCGGTGGGTTTAACTTCCAAAGTGCTTGGACAACTGGGTATTTGGCAGGGATAGCAATGGCGAATAGCCAGACAGCTTAAGAGAGTTTGTAGTAAGTACTTTAGTGCTTAGAAATCAAAGGCTAAAGTCCTTACGGCGAACTTATTAAAAATAATGTAGTAGATTACTATTTTTACTATTCCACTATTAAACAAGCGTTCTCTTAATTCTTATATATGATTAATCATTTCAAAACTTCGCAGTTTCTAGAAGAGAAATAATCTCTATATTAATTACTCATTATCTTGCTAGTACAAAGCGGCAAAAATAAAGCTACCATCCTTTGTAGGTCAATTTTGAACACACCCAACAATGAAATTTAGCGAAATTATCAGCCAATTTGGTGAAACAGCCACAAATCATAGCCTGACTAGCAACCCAGACCTTGACCCAGAAATTACAGGGGTAGCAGCCATTGATGAAGCCACTAACGGTACTCTCAGCTACGTAGAAGGGCCAAAATTTGGGTCTTTTGTCAGTAAGACCAATGCTACAGCTTTAATTTTGCCCCAAGACGAAAAATTACAGGAGCTTGCACAAGAGAACGGTATTGTCTGGATATCGACCTCAGATCCGCGACTGTTATTTGCCAAAGCGATCACACTTTTTTACCAACCATATCGCCCTGTTCCAGAAATTCATCCCACTGCTGTAATTCACTCCAGCGCAAAAGTTGGTAGTGATGTTTACGTTGGTCCCCATGCTGTGATTCAGCAAGGCGTGGAAATTGGCGATGGTGCAATTATTCATCCCAATGTGGTAATTTATCCAGATACCAAAATCGGCGATCGCACCACCTTACACGCCAACTGTACTATTCACGAACGCACCCGCATCGGTGCAGATTGCGTGATTCACAGTGGTGCAGTCATTGGTGCAGAAGGCTTTGGTTTTGTTCCTAGCCGTACTGGTTGGTTAAAAATGGAACAATCTGGATATACAGTCTTAGAAGATGGGGTGGTAGTTGGCTGTAACACTGCTATTGACCGCCCAGCAGTCGGAGAAACACGGGTAGGCCGCAATACAGTAATTGATAACTTAGTACAAATAGGTCATGGCTGCCAAATTGGTTCTGGTTGTGCTATTGCAGGTCAGGCTGGTATGGCAGGGGGCGTAAAACTGGGAAATCGCGTTATTTTAGCTGGACAAACCGGAATAGCCAATCAAGTGAAAATGGGAGATGGTGCGATCGCATCTGCTCAAACTGGAATTCACAGCGATGTTGCACCAGGAGAAATTGTCTCAGGAACTCCAGCCGTTCCTTACAAACTATATCTCAAGGTATGTGCTGTTTATAGTCGCCTACCAGATATGTATCAATCGCTGAAACAATTGCAACGTAAATTCAAAAATAGCAATGATTGAAGGAGGCAAAAGGCAGAACATTGGAATTAACCAAATTTTTGTAAAAGTTAAAGTATTAAACTGATCTACATCTAGCCCAAAACTTAAGCTCCGGGCTAGATGTAGATCAAGTCCGCTCATTTTCTATTATTGGATTTAGGGTCAGCGATCGCAATTTATCTAAAATTGTCATAAGCTAATCGGCATTTAAGTTGCATAAAAGTAGGGCTGAAGCTCTTACTACAAGCGAATCATTCTAGAAAAATGAATGACGATTAGCTTACCATAAACCACAATTTTTTGAAAATCGCGATCGTCCACTGCTGATGCTACGACATTATTTTGCTCGTAAAACTAAAACCCGATAGCTATTAGATAAGCTAACGGGTTTTAGTTTTAAGTATTATCCCTGGCACCGAGCTATTTTTGCGTAGGGCGACCCCTAAACTATCGTTGCCGCAACAGCGTTTCACCTCTGAGTTCGG
>NZ_JAAGOG010000235.1:0-10542 GCF_010747425.1 Nostoc sp. UIC 10630 | reverse complement strand
CTGCCTTCTCCCCTATTCCAATACCCCCCCCAACTTCCGCATCAGTTAAAGGCTTCTCTAACTTGCTATATTCCGTTTGAGCAGCCCGCAATACGTGTTTCATCTGCACTGCTTCCCCGGCATCAGCTGCCAGAAAAGCTGCATTTAAAGCTATGTTACGGATATTACCCCCAGCGACATTTAGCCGTGCTAGTTGCAGAGCATCTAAGTCTGCGGTTGGGGTGTCGGCGGGAAAGACGCGCCGCCAAATCTCGGCTCGTTGTGTTGTGTCGGGGAAGGGGAATTGCACCACGAAGCGAATCCGGCGCAGAAAGGCTGTATCAATTGCACTTTTTAAGTTCGTAGTCAGGACTGCTAAACCTGGATAGCTTTCCATGCGTTGCAACAGGTAGCTAACTTCAATATTGGCATAGCGATCGCGCGCATCTTTAACTTCACTACGTTTGCCAAATAAAGCATCAGCTTCATCAAATAACAAAATCACCCCGCCTTGTTCAGCAGCATCAAATACCCGGCGCAAATTCTTCTCTGTTTCGCCAATATATTTGCTAACTACCGATGATAGATCGATTCGATAAAGGTCGAGACGCAATTTCTGGGCGAGTACTTCTGCCCCCAAGGTTTTACCAGTGCCGCTAGCACCTGCGAATAAGGCACTAATTCCCAATCCTCTAGCACTCTTGCCACCAAAACCCCAATTGTTATATACAGTACTGCGTTGACGCACATGAGCCGCAATGTCTCGCAGAACTTGTTTCTGTGCCTCTGGCAATACCAAATCTTCCCAATCACCAGATGGCTCAATCCTTTGGGCGAGTTCATCCAAGCGCGGACGTGCTTGCACACGGCAGGCATCCCATAAAATGCTCGTGATATCGTTGTCTGGTTTTTGTGCTAATTGTCCTGCGGCTTCTGCACAAGCAGCCCGAATGGTTGCGGCACTTAGGTTAAACTGATCCACTAAGGTTTTAACTTGCCCGTTCATTTGTGATGCCATTGAACCTAGGGCATCTTGCCAAACTGTACCTTGTTCTTTGCTAGTTGGTTGATGTACGTCAAAATTAACTACCAGGCGTTGTCCTAGTCCAATCCGTTCTCGACTCGTAACTATTAAAAAGCCCTTGGTGCGTTCGATGAAACGAGCGATCGCATTCAGCCGCGCCATATCATTATTATCTAGTTCGTTGCAGTCTATGAGTAACGCACACTTACTTAAAATCGTCTCGCGAGTCCACAGGCGAATCAGATTATCTAACTCGCTAGGTGCTAAGGGAATAAGTTGTGCAGGCATTACCCACAAACTTAAACCCTGGAGTTGACAAATGGTCGCGGCAATGGCGCGTTTGCTAGTAGTTTCGCTACTACATAGCTGCACGATTGGTAAGCTATTAATTTTGTCAGCTTGCGACCAAACTGCTGCAACTCGCTCTGCTAAATCTTGGTGCGAGGGGACTAAATCGCTAACCTCTGGTAATGGTTCAATGATGCCAGCTAATCGTTCGTCAAGATATTGAATGCCCGTGAGATAATGTAAAATTCGTTCGTCAATTCTTACAGGACTGAGAGTCAAGGCATGACCATCACCAATTTGAATTAACCGCCAATGACGTAAGGGAGCATTTGGAGCGATCGCATCCCAGTGGACGTTAGGTAAAGCGGACAGAGCTAAACTTAGAGTTGGGTAAGCTCGTTGTAAATCTCCGTGTGTTATGGCACACAATTTAGCAAAATCTCCATTCAACTCCATACCTGCACACAACAACAACAAATCACGTTCAAAGGATGAGAGACTAAATATTTTGCATACTCTCTCCAATGCTGATGGCGCAGGCATTGCAGCAGCCGCTTCCTGTAAAGCTTGCTGTAAATTCTCTTGATTTTTCTCTACAGATTGATTTTGCTCTTTTGCCGTGTGATTTTCTAAAATCCCACGCACCACGGCAAGGGCTGCTGATAGATAGCGGTAGTTTGCCTCATCCCAATTGCGATTTGTTGTAGCATTCATAAGATTGTCACCTGTGGCGAATCATAAGCTCCAGACTGATTCTTCCTGTGCAGTGGACTTTCTGCCCCATCTACTTGCACCCGAACAATATAAGTCCCTGGCTTTACATTTTTGACAGGAATAGTAATTGCATCGGTGTCTTCAGTGCGTGGTGCAACCAAGAAAGAGTAAGCTACCGGACTATTAACTGATACTTCATTGAGTAGCAAAACTACTCGCTGTGCCTTACCAACTTTGGGCTGGAATTTAACGGTAATTTCTGCTGTGCGTAAATTGTCGCCGCTATTTTCCACTTGAGCGACAAATGCCGTAATTGTTGGATGGATGACAAAAGCTGCAACGTTTGATTCAAATACATAATCTGTTTGTCCTGCATTGCCCATTGTTAGATGTACAACTTGGATACCTTGCACACTTGCGTATAAATCTGATGGGATTAACAGGCTAATTTGTGTTTCTTTAACATCATGAGGTACTAGTAAAGTCTCCCTATGACTCAAACGGATTCGGGTAATCTCACCACGTAAACGTTTACCACGAATTACTAATGTTGTACCTGTAAAAATCGTTTGCTCGGTCTTTGCCGAAGCCATAACTTGCTCTATAGTCGGTTGAGACAAGGGCATGATATAGACTTCAGAATTTTCAGGTTTGCTACTCTCAATCAATACCATTGATGCGAGATAGGTAGCTGAAGGTCGATAGTGTGTTTGTAACGCAGACCATAATTTAGAAGTTTCTTCCATGTTAAAAAACTCTGGAGTCAGTTTAATCTGACCAATTTGTTCAGCTAAATCAGGTACAGATACACTTGCTACAGCTTGCGAAAAAGCACTTGAGGTATTAGTTGTAGAGGCATTTATCAGAGTATTCTCAATAATATCCGATGTGATGGCTGGTGTTTTGTGTAATAAATGCATTGCATAGCCCAATAAAAGCTCCGCCTGAAAATCCTTGGCTCCATACGCTGTTAGTAAGTAATGGAGGTCAAGAGCTAGTGGCGGACTCTGAGAAGATGCGTTTCCATTTATACGTGAATGTCTGCTGCGAAATTCCTGAGATACCCAATCGACATTGCGGTTCTGTGTTACTTGATAAAGAAAGAGGTTGATTTGAGCCCGCTCGTCAGCTTCAACTGAAATTCGATCGGGTGGTAGGGCAGTTACAATCACATCACCAACACTCGCAGCGATCGGATCGCTGACCAAGCCATTTTCCAGCAAGACTTTTAGTACTGCTGTCACGGCGGCTATAGAGAGTACATTACTCATCCTCGTTCCTCATGGCAATAGCACATCTTAATCATGTACGCCAGAGTACATTGACAGAATATATTTTGCAAAACTTTAAATATTCTGTAACAGAGACTATCCGCATGGCATACGAAGTATCAGCACTAATGAAGCTAAAGACCTCGTATAATTTGCGTTAACTTCACATCAGGAACCAATTTTAAAGCACCATAGGGCTTAATTTTAAACATTTTATCAAATTGCTAACATTATTTTAAGTTAGTAATATGTTAAGCTGGGTATAATCAGATAAAGGCTAAGTAATATATGTTACTAGTATTCATCTAAGTTACCAAGTCAGCAAAATATTTGTAATACTAGTAGTATATCTGAGCTAAAGTCAAAACCTTAAAGTTACTAGAATGGGTTCCCCCAGATGAAATCCCCACCTCCTTCAAATTCTTGGATTGGTCGCTTGGTAGGTGATAACGAGCGATATCGTTTAGACAAACGGTTAGGCGGGGGTGGCATGGGAGATGTCTTCCTGGCAACGGACACCCGTGTTGGTCAACAAGTAGCGTTGAAGTTGCTCAAAGATACGCTGGTGGCATCACAAGAAATGAGAAAGCGTTTTGAGCGTGAGGTAGCAGTTTGTGCTGCTTTGCAAAGTGACCACATAGTTAAAATTAGTGATTGTGGATTCACTTCGGAAGGCTTTCCATTTTACGTAATGGAATATTTACGTGGGCAAACGCTCAGACAATTACTGCTGCGCGAGAAGCGGCTATCTGTTGAGCGGGCGGTAAAAATTATGGCGCAAGTTTGCAAAGGTTTACAGCTTGCCCATCAAGGGGTTACTCTCCAACGGGAAGGCGGAAAAAGCACTGAGCATATTCAGGTAGTTCATCGTGACCTGAAACCAGATAATATATTTTTAGTGCCTACAGATTTGGGTGAGTGGGTAAAGGTTTTGGATTTTGGTGTTGCCAAAATTCGGAGTGAATCTTCAGAAAATGCCAATATTACCAATATCACCAGTACTTTTATTGGCACATTTCGTTATGCACCTCCTGAGCAAATCCAAAGCGATAAAAACCTGGATGCAAGGGGTGATATTTACAGTTTAGGAATCATCCTTTATGAAATGCTGAGTGCTGCCGATCCTTTTGGAATCAGCATTAAGGGTAGTCATGTCAGCGAGGCTTCTTGGGTATTAGCTCATGCTTATGAACCACCGAAGCCACTGCGATCGCAGCCAGGTTGTGAGCATTATTCCGTAGAATTGGAAGCGGTGGTGATGAAATGCCTCCACAAGAACCCAGCTAACCGATTTGCAACAGTAGAAGAACTCAATCTTGCTTTGCAATCTGCTGCCAAATCCGTCACAAACACTATTAATTTACCGGGAAAAGCTACCGGGCAATCACAACCTTCCTCCAATCAGGGTTCAAATCACGAAACTGTTCCCAGACAATCGAACGACGACACCGTTTACCGTCCTCCATCTGCATATAATCACGGTTCAAATCACGAAACTGTTCCCAGACAATCGAACGACGACACCGTTCTCCCCCCTCCATCTGCATATAATCAAGGTTCAAATAACGAAACTGTTCCCAGACAATCAAACGAAGATACCGTTCTCCGTCCCCCATCTGCATATAATCAAGGTTCAAATCACGAAACTATTTCCAGACAATTTAACCCGATTGAGCAAAACCAATCAGAGGAAACAGTTCCTCCCCTTCAGCCTGGATACAACCAAGGTTCAAATCACGAAACAGTTCCGAGGCAGTTTAACCCAGCTGAGCAAAGTCCACAGAGTCCTGTGAATAATTCCAACCCCAGCAAACCGGACGTGACCTTGTATCAACCGCGACCTGGAGCTAATCAAGGTGGACAACAAGTGCCGCCAGATAAGACGTTGTATCAACCGCGACCTGGGGCGAATCTTGGTGGACAACAGGTGCCACCAGATAAGACATTGTATCAACCGCGACCTGGGGCGAATCTTGGTGGACAACAAGTGCCACCAGATAAAACATTGTTTCAACCGCGACCTGGAGCGAATCAAGGCGGACAACAAGTGCCACCAGATAAGACATTATTTCAACCGCGACCTGGAGCGAATCAAGATAGACCACAAGTACCGCCAGATGTGACATTGTATCAACCACGGTCTGCATCCAATCAAGGCAGACGACAAGTACCACTAGATGACACTATTTACCAACCAAAGCTAAGTGAGCAGCTAGCTACGAAAATTACTCCCAATTTTTTGCGAATCTTGGGAGTAGTTTTGGCCATTGGGCTGACTTTAGCCTTGGTGGCCTATATTTATACTCAATCTCGTAAAGAACCTAGCAACCAGGAAAGTTTACCTAATAGCGATCGCATTCAGAACTAACAAGGGTTATAGATGAATGGCACACTTGTTAATCGCAAAGCCCTGATATAACTTGCTTTTTGAGTGTGGGGAGTGTGGGGAGTGTGGGGGGTAAGACTTCTTCCCCGTCCTCCCACACTCCCCACACCCTGCCCTGACGAGGTTTCAGCTTTTCTTAGTGCCATTCGGTTATAGATAAAGCATATTTCATTCCTGGAGATGTCTTTTACCTATATATATTCATCCCAAGCTACGGGAAAAGAATAATCTGAAAACGCCGAGAAATCACGATTTTCGCTGCGGGTTTCTTCATCCAAAAACTTGACAACTTTGTTATAAATATCTTGTGCTTGTTGCGGAGAATCACCGATGCTGGTTAATCCCAACTTGCCAAACTGCGAAAGACAACCCATGAGATGAAACACTGTGCCAGTCTCTGTACCAGTGTCAAAGTGTAGTCTGTGTTCAGCGATGATATCCATCAAATCATTAGGTAACAATCCCTGATAGCGCTCTTTTTGCAAATTATCAGTAGCAATGTAGTATTTCGGACGACCTTGCTGACTATAAAATAAGCCCGTAGAAAGGTCATAGCGACCGTTTGTTAATAATTTCAGGGTCATGAATGGATGAGTTGTGCCACCTTTACGCAGATTAATTTCGATCGCCTGAATATCCCACTCACCATTACCCTTGTCAACGGTGATAAAATCTACGCCAAATCGCTCTAAAGTACCTTTCTCTGCTAGCTTGCTACCAACTTGTAGTCCTAATTGTTGTAATTGTAATCGATAGCTTTCATCAGCCGGGAAGCGACAACCAAGGTAAATCTGACCGTCTGGGCCTCCGAGAATTTGGTCATGAGTTGAAAGGATTTCCACTTTACCAGTGGGTGTGATCCGGCCTTGGACACTGGGCGATCGCTTTATTTCCCCTTCCACAAATGCTTCGACAATTGCCCCTAATTCTGGGATTCTTCCCGAAAAATTATCCCAAGTCTCAAGTTTTGCTTGAAAGCGCATTGTTGAGAAGCGATCGCTAATTGCTGCTACCCTTTGAGCGTGAGTACCAATACCTGGTGCTAAATTCTCAATTGGTCTCAGATCGAGCAAGGCATTTCCCTCTCCCGAAATACCTTCGTTGAGTTTTACCACTACCCGTTTTAATGTTGGTTGTCTTTCCCACAAATCACTGGTAGCTTCTGCCAAATCTGTATGGTTCCAAATTTTTTCGCTGCCATCTGGATGCGGTACTCCACTTTCCTTGAAGATTTGCCGACTGCCACTTTTTGTCCCCCAAATCTGTAAATCTGGTGCAGCAGCATACAGTGGTACACCCAATTTTAAAGACAATTCGCCTTCCCAGTGCGAAGAGTTGTAGCAGATCATAAATGATTTATCTAGCCTCAAAGATTGATGAATCCGCTCTAGTAGACGGGGGCGTTCTAAAATCTTTTGACTGAGAGGTTTAAGGGAAGAATCGTAAGTAGAAAGTAGCAGCAAGCGATTGCGCGCATGAGAAAAGGGAATTCCTGGCAAAAGTTGCAGATAATAATCAATGATACTAGGATGCAGTGGTACAGATGTTACATAAACCAGCCGAGTCCGAGGATTCTGCAACCGAATTAAAGAAAATAGTAATCTTTCTTCATAATGTTCGCAGCCTTCGATCTTTTGGAGTTCGCGCTGGTCAAGACTTAGAGAGGGAATAATTAAAATATCTGCTTCACTATTGTCAAACGACTCGATCGTTTTCCAGCGATCGCGCAGGGTTAATTGTAATTGGCGAAACTTTTCAACCTGCTCTAACTCGGAAATATTTAGTATTGCCATAACCGCTGCCCTCTAATAATCCCAATGTAGCGCACCACGCAGGCTTTTGGCCTATTAGTTTGGTAACTAGTAAGCAAGTACTTTATCCTACAAAAATGTGGCTATGCAGATATCAGCTTAAATTAATACCAATGAAGGTTGAACGCATGATTTTACTATTCTGTCAAGCTATTTTTAAAGGTTTGTAGTAATGAGTTGATTACTTAGAAAATAAGGACTAAACTCATTAATTTAAAATTGTCAATATGACTCATATTTTATTACGTGAAAAAGCTCCGTACAATTTAGAAAGCCTTCTTTTCTATTGCCTCTTGCCTGCACACGCAAGTAACTATAGCTACGCTCCCGTCAGGGATACAAAAATCAAAGCAGATTCCTATATCCATAAATTTAAACTTGACAGACTAGTAGGTAGTTGTGCAACTACAAAGTGAAAAAGTAGAAATCTATATTTTCATTTATCGACAATGGCACAGTTCTTGAGTGAGCTAGAAGAAATCATGATAAACTAATTGAATAATTTTTATTATTTAATTTATTTTCTGTCTTAAGGTTGAGCAAATTTTAGCTTAGTTTACCTCTAGAGAGCGATAAATTACAGCAACTTAATAGTTAACTTAATAGCAGATGAAAGAGATAACTATTTCATCGAATCATAGTTTTATACTTGTTCTTGCCGTCAGGTGAATAGTGTCTGTCATGTTTGAGTATAAATAACATCAGCTGCCTACAGTTTCTAGAAATAAGTGCCTTTGATACGAATTCGGGATATGTATATCCGAAAAATTGCAAATGGCAAGTAGGAGCCGAAGCGGAAAATAAACCTTGGGTTAAATTTTTGATCCAGGGTTTACTTTTGAAAATGGCTAATGAGAAAGATGGGGGTAATAAATGCCCAATTCAATATTCAATTACCAAGAAAAAACTTATGGCTAAATCAAAAGAGAAAAAAGAGAAAACATTGCAGCCGCCACAGCAGCAAGAAGTACCAGGTGTTGAATCTGAAATGACACCAAAACCGAAAGCAGATGATGCCGAGTATCGAGGTAGTGGCAAGTTACAAGATAAAGTAGCATTGATTACGGGTGCAGATAGTGGTATTGGTCGTGCTGTAGCGATCGCATTTGCTAAAGAAGGTGCAGATGTGGCTATTCTTTACTTGAATGAACACGATGATGCCAAAGAAACAAAACATTTGGTAGAAAAACAAGGTCGTCGTGCAGTAACTATCGCAGGCGATATTGGCGATGAAACTTTTTGTCAGCAAGCTATCCAACAAACAGTTGGTGAGTTTGGCAAACTCGATATTCTCATCAACAACGCCGCCGAACAACATCCTAAAGAAAGTATTGAAGAAATCACTAAAGAACAATTAGAGCGAACTTTTCGCACTAATATCTTCTCAATGTTTTTTATGACTAAAGCTGCACTCAAGCATTTGCAAACAGGCAGTGCTATCATCAATACCACATCGGTAACAGCTTATAAAGGTAGCCCACAACTGCTAGATTATTCTTCTACAAAAGGTGCGATCGTTGCTTTTACCCGCTCCTTATCACAAAATTTGGTGTCAAAAGGAATTCGCGTTAATGCTGTCGCACCAGGGCCAATTTGGACACCTTTAATTCCCTCAACTTTCCCCGAAGAGAAAGTTGAGAATTTTGGGAAACAAGTACCAATGCAACGAGCCGGACAACCAGAAGAAGTTGCCCCCAGTTATGTATATCTAGCATCTGATGATGCTTCTTATGTCTCTGGACAAGTTCTGCACGTAAATGGTGGCGAAGTTGTCAATGGCTAATTGAAGAAGAATTCAGAAGTCAGAATAAATTCTGACTTCTGACTCCTGAGTTCTGTTCGATAAAAAAGTTAGGAGTTAGAAGTCATAGAATTTGGAATTTTATATTTTTTGTTTAATTCCAAATTCCAAAACTAAAGTTATCAGAGTTCAAAATTATAACCTATTAACTACTAACTACTAACTCTTCACGCCTAACTCTACCCTCATTGTCTTCCATTAGAGGGATGAGTAAAAATTGAAATATTGATAGTCTATTCAGCAGCATACATTTAGAGATAACAACTACGTCTATGGCATCTCCTACACCACTATATGGCACAGAACTAGTAGATTGTGCTAGAGCAAATGCCAAGCAAGGAATTGAAACTGCTGCTTATCAATGTGGCTATGGTCAAGACCTCAACAAATTTGCCCGAGAACTCAGACAAGCTTGTGAAGAAATGAATTTACAAGTAAAAGAACTCAGTGGATTAATTACTGAACAAGACATGATACTGCAATTGGGTACTGGCGAAATTGTTGCTCCAGTGACGGAATCAGAATTGTAAAAAATAGTCATTTGTCGTTTGTAATTTGTTATTGATTAATGACCAATGACTCCTTTCTTAACCTTAAAATTAACTGCGCCAAATTGAAATAAATCAAAACGCCTACTACATCAACTTCTGTAGTAATAAATGGTGCTGACATCAATGCCGGATCTAAACAGGAGGTAGCAAAATAGAAACGGCAGTGCTGAACCAGAGATAAAAGCTAATACAGAAATCGCTACCAGGCACATGCCGCGATCGCTACTTCTAATCGCCCTTGCAGAAAGTAAACCCATACAGTTGCGATAGTTTCGCGGCCAACTATCTGCAATGTGCCAAGCGATCGCATTTCATCGGTGTTCATCCCTCGAATCACCACTGTAGAAGACTGGGCAAGCACATTACCGCCAGCACCAGTCAGCAAAGGGATAAACGCCGTCAGTGTCACCATTTTTGTGAAAATTTTCTCTTGTGACTTAATAATTGTTCCTGTAATGGTTTACTGGTTATAAGTAAAACCAACAACCATACAACCCGCTTCTGAGCAATTTCTAATAAATTCATCTGAAAATAGTTGTCGCCCCCGACTGCACACTACCACCCAAGGTATAGATATCTTCGGTGGTTTCTTGTTGTCCTCAAATCAGCTTGAACATTCCCACTTACACCCTAGTAGTTCGCCAAGTGAACTTGGCGGGGTAAAGGGTAAATGGGAAGGGGGAAAGGTTTCAAATCCCTTACCCCTTACCCCTGCCC
>NZ_JAAGOG010000409.1:0-1968 GCF_010747425.1 Nostoc sp. UIC 10630 | reverse complement strand
AAGCATGATAGGCAGTTTCGTAATGTGCGTTCTCAATAGACTTTTGGCTAATTGCCATCAGTTGTGAGTAGATATCGTCATCTTTATTCACTTCTTGTACAAATCTTTGCATAAGCTAGCAATACCTAACGTTCTAACTCCGAAAAAATTTGCTATTCTGCCTGGGTTTGAGGTGTCGAGTTGAGAATGGCACATCTACAGTAATTCAGCCTGACTGATTTGACTTTGTTTCAAGTCATCTTGATAGCGTTTTAATAGTTGAAGGGTTTTGTTGACTTCTTCTAGCATTGAATCAGTCTCTGACATTTGCTGAGTATCTAATTCTAAGAACTCAATGACATTTTCAAGTGAATCCAAAAGTGTTTTTATCTTGGACATTGATATTTCTGCTGCAATTCTTTTTTCCAGGTAATAGTGTGATTGGTAAAAATTTATCTTTTGCAGCAAATTTTTTAATCCATCTAAAGGAGGTCTTTTCTCAAAACTCTCTAGTCGCTTATAAATCACTAATCAAGCTAAATCTCTAGGTCTCTAGGTTGACCTAACATAGAGGGATACTGTTGGTGAAAGTGTTACAAAGGCATGAACAAAAGTATTACAACTGAATGGCACGCTTGTTAAGGGCAAAGCCATAATGTAGCTGGATGAGAGGGTGTGGGGCAATACTTCTCGGGTTTTGGGGAAAAGGGGAAAGGGAAAAGGGTAAGAGATTTAAACCCTTTCCCCCTTCCCGAATGGCACGCTTGTTAAGCTGAAACCTCCTTGCTGGTAGGGTGTGGGAGGACGGGGAAGAAGTCTTACCCCCCACACTCCCCACACTCCCCACACTCAAAAATCTTGTTATATCAGGGCTTTGCGATTAACAAGCGTCCCCTCCCCCTTCCTTTTTCCTCTTTACCCCGCTTTCGTCACAAAAGCGAACTACTAGATCCCGCAAGCCCGCTCTTGTTCACTTTGCTGCGCCGACTCCAACTCCGAGCCACGAGTTCTTAAAACCTGGAAAAAAGAGGTTAACAGCATCAGTGATCGCAGAACTTGAATCTTTAAAACTCAATGAAACATCTAACTTTAGCTACTCTTTTTTTCATTAGTAAGAGTGTAAGATACATATAAAACAGGAGTCAGGATACAGAATTTAGAATTTAGAATACTCTACCCATAAAGGGATAGAGTTTTAAAGTAAGAATATTTTAATTTTTTTTTGCCCACTATTCCACTCGCTTTTAACCAATATTCAGACGATCCTTGATGAGCTTGCCGCCTGCGCTATCATACACTCGTACAGAACAATTTTGTTAGCGGATAGCTAAGGTGCCTGCCCATTCTGACCGCAGGCGGAGCGTCTCTGGCTCCGCTCCTGAGTTCTCAATTCTTCTTATAAAACTTAGCATTTATCTAATGAGATTGCTTAATTTATCTGATGCTATTGATCGTTTTCCTTGGACAATTAGTCCCGATAGTACTGTAATTGAAGCTGTTGGATTAATGAGTCAGAAACGAAGTATAAAAGATGATCTGACTAGCTTAAATTCTTCATTTGAATCAAAGATCAGAAGCCAGCAAGGATCTAGCTGCATCTTAATTATGGAGGGAACGCAGCTATTAGGAATATTCACTTATGAAGATGTAGTTAGACTTGTTGCCTCCGGGATGGACTTATCCAGAGCGAAAATGTCTCAGGTGATGACGCAGCAAGTTATTACGCTCACCCAATCAAATTCTCAAGATATTTTCACAGCCTTGTCGTTATTGCATCAGCATCAAATTCGCCATTTACCTATTTTGGACAATGTTGGGCAATTGCTAGGAATCGTCACTGAGACTAGCTTGCTTGAGCTATTGTTACTGGAGGAAGAAAAATTTACTGACCAAGAGGAAGTTAACCAGGAACTTCAGAAAACCCTTGAAGAACTTCAAGTTGTGTCCGAGGAACTACGCCAACAAAATGAACAACTGACTACTGCCCGT
>NZ_JAAGOG010000234.1:0-10550 GCF_010747425.1 Nostoc sp. UIC 10630 | reverse complement strand
GGTGAGCAGGGGAGCAGGGGAGCAGAAATTATGCCTAATTCCCAATCCCCAGCGCTCACTGAGCTTTGTCAAAGTGTTCCCAGTCCCCGGCTTTATAAAACAGGTGATTTAGCCCGCTATTTACCAGATGGCAATATTGAATTTTTAGGTCGCATTGACAATCAAGTAAAGATTCGCGGCTTCCGCATTGAGTTGTCAGAGATTGAAGCGGTGTTGAATCAATATCCAGCAGTGAGAGAAACTGTTGTCATTGTGGGTGAGGACGTACCTGATGATCAGTACTTGGTAGCTTATATTGTTCCAAACCAGGAACAGATACCGATGCAAGAGGTGCAAAGCTTTGCATCCTTACTTCGCCAATTCCTCAAAGAAAAGTTACCAGAATACATGATGCCAAGAGCTTATGTGATCCTGGAATCTCTACCTCTAACACCTAATGGTAAAGTGGATCGCCGTGCTTTACCCATGCCTGATACAATTTCTTTCAATAATCAAGATTATGTAGCACCGCGATCGCAGGTTGAAGAGTTACTTGCCCAAATTTGGGCTAAAGTCTTGGGAAAAGAGCAAGTAGGCATCCATGACAATTTCTTTGAATTGGGCGGTCATTCTCTCCTAGCGACTCAGCTAACTTCCCGTATCCGTGACACCTTCCAAATAGATTTGCCTGTACGCAATTTGTTTGAAGCACCAACTGTTGAACAACTTGCTAGATGTATTGACACAATGTTTTGGACAGCAAAAGGTTTATATAAAGGTGGAGCTACGAGTCAAGAGCGAGAAGACATAGAATTTTAAAGAGAAACGCTTGAGTTTGACCAGCCAACGCAAAATGTGATGATTGCTTCGGCAAACTGTTGGTTTTGTTCCATCAATGCCATGTATTCACCTGGTTTTAGCTTTATACCATAGTTATAATCACCGAAGTTTCATTCCCAGGAATGATTTATATAGTCTTAGAAGTGTGATAAAAATGCTGGGTTAGGTAATAAGCAGTGCAGCTTGACATAAGCAGTATTCTTACAGCATAGCTGCCTGCTAACTTCTAATCAATAACAATATTTGCGAAGGGGTTTAATTTTGAATACGGTTGAGTTTTTAACTTATCTTCGCAGCTTAGATATTCAAGTTTTTATTGATGGTGAAAAGTTTCGCGCTAATGCCCCTGATGGAATTCTTACACCAGAACTGCGTGCAGAAATTCAAGGGCGTAAAGCAGAAATTATTGAATTTTTAGCCGCATCTAATCGTACTAATAACCACAGTTTTAAACCTATCGTACCTATTTCGCGATCAGGAAATCTTCCCCTCTCCTTTGCTCAACAACGGCTGTGGTTTCTTGACCAATTAATCCCTAATAATCCTTTCTATAACATCCCACTAGCACTACATTTAACAGGTTCGCTCAAATTAGCCGCGCTAGAGCAAACTTTTAATGAAATCGTGCAACGACATGAAGCTTTACGTACCACTATTGTCGTACAGACAGGGCAACCAGTTCAGGTAATTAATTCTACCCTAACAATACCTTTACCAGTAATAGATTTACGGCAACTGCCACAAGCCGAACGAGAAATACAAGCACGACAACTTACTACACAAGAAGCTCAACGTCCTTTCAATTTATCAACTGATTCGTTGCTGCAAGTAAAACTGCTGTGGTTGGATGAGACAGAATACATCCTGTTGCTGACTATGCACCACATTGTCTCCGATGGTTGGTCTATTGGGGTGCTGATTCAAGAGATAGCAGCACTCTACACAGCCTTTGCCAGCAATCAGCCTTCTCCTCTACCGAAACTTACAATCCAATATGCAGACTTTGCATACTGGCAACGCCAATGGTTGCAAGGGGAAGTATTAAAAAAGCAACTGATTTACTGGCAAAAGCAATTAGACGGCATTTCTATGCTAAATCTGCCAACCGACAGACCAAGACTAGGTGTGCAAACTTATCAGGGTGCAAGGCAACCTCTGCAATTATCAAAAAGTTTGAGCAAAGCACTTTTAGCTCTCGGACAACAAGAAGGGGTAACTTTATTCATAACCCTACTAGCAGCATTCCAAGCTTTACTTTCCCGCTATACCCAACAAGAAGATATTGCTATTGGTTCACCTATTGCCAATCGTAATCGTAGTGAAATTGAGGGATTAATTGGTTTTTTTGTCAATAGCTTAGTACTGCGTACCGATCTATCAGGAAACCCAACTTTTCGGAAACTATTGAGTCGAGTTAAAGAGGTAGCTTTAGAAGCATACAGCCATCAAGATTTACCTTTTGAAAAGCTTGTAGAAGAACTACATCCAGAGCGTAATTTGAATCAAAATCCCCTATTTCAAGTTGTTTTTGCACTTCAGAATGCGCCGATGACAGCCTTAGAGTTACCTAGCTTAACTTTAAGTCCGCTACCATTTGAAACGCAAACAACGCGCTTTGATTTGGAGTTCCACTTGTGGGAGCCAAATACTCAAAATGGGTTATGGGCAGATAGCTCAGAAGGAATTAGTGGCTTTGTAATTTATAGCACTGATTTATTCGATAACGTTACTATCACTAGGATGCTAGGACACTTCCAAATATTACTAGAGGGTATAGTTGCAAATCCAGAAGACCGAATTACACAATTACCACTTTTAAGCGAATCTGAACTACATCAATTGTTAGTTGAATGGAACAGTACCCAGGCAATCTATCCTCAAGATAAGTGTATTCATCAGTTAATTGAGAGTGTAGCACAGCAGAATGGTGAGGCAACTGCACTAGTATTTGACGATAAGCAACTTAGCTATAAAGAGTTAAATATATGCGGTAATAAAGTTGCACATTATCTAAAAAAATTAGGAGTTAAAAGCGAAGTTTTAGTAGGACTTTGTGTAGAACGCTCTTTTGATATGGTAATCGGGATGTTGGGCATACTGAAAGCAGGTGGAGCTTATGTACCTTTAGATCCCAGCTATCCATCTGAACGTTTAAACTTTATGCTTGAAGATGCTCAAGTCTCAATTTTATTAACTCATGAGCGATGGTTTGAACGCCTGAAAAACTATAATTCGCAAATAATCTGTTTAGATAGAGATTGGGAGATTATTTTTCAAGAGATTGAAGATAACCTTACTAGTAAAGTTACAGTAGATAATCTCGCTTATGTCATTTATACCTCTGGTTCAACTGGAAAACCTAAAGGGGTTAAAATTGAACATAGAGGATTGTTAAATTTAGTATTTTGGCATCAAAAAGCGTTTGCAGTTTCACCTCTTGACCGAGCAACGCAGATTTCTGGAGTTGCCTTTGACGCTTGCGGTTGGGAAATTTGGCCTTATCTGAGTACTGGGGCAAGCATTTATTTTGTAGATGATGAAACCAAGCGATCGCCTGACCATCTCCGAGATTGGCTAGTATCAAAAGCAATAACAATTTCTTTCATCCCAACACCTTTAGCAGAGAAAGTTTTATTATTAGATTTTCCTCAGAACGCAGCTTTACGAATATTACTCACAGGTGGAGACAAACTAAATCAATATCCTTTAGCTTCTCACTCTTTTCAAGTATTTAATAATTATGGACCAACGGAGAACACGGTTCTTACAACTTCTGGTCATATTTCTATTAAGAATAAAGATAATTTAGCACCTGTAATTGGTTGTGCGATCGCCAATACAAAACTTTATATATTAGATAAATATTTACAACCAGTACCTATTGGCGTTCCGGGAGAGTTGTACATAAGTGGTGATGGGTTAGCACGAGGTTATTTAAACCATCCTGACTTAACTGCTGAATTCTTCATTTATCATTCTTTTACTAATAAGTTAAAAGTACGACTTTATAAAACAGGTGATTTAGTTCGCTATCGAGTAGATGGTAACATTGAATTTTTAGGTCGCCTCGATGAGCAGATAAAAATTCGTGGCTATCGTATTGAGTTGGGAGAAATTGAAGCGGTACTGAATCAGCATCCAGCAGTGCAGCAAACTGTAGTAATAACTCGTGAGGATGAACAGGAAAAGCGCATAGTAGCTTATGTAGTACCAAAAACTGAATACAGTAGCGAACAGGATAATTTGCAATTAATGCAATTGCAGAATGAGCAGATTTTGCAATGGCAGATGTTGTATAACGAAACTTATAATCAATCTACTGATTCAGATCCTACATTCAATTTTGTCGGCTGGAATAGTAGTTACACAAATCAGCCTATTCCAGCAGAGCAGATGCGTGAGTGGGTGGATAACCAAGTTGAGCAGATTTTGGCTTTGCAACCCAAACGAGTGTTAGAAATTGGTTGTGGAACAGGCTTGATTCTATTTAGAATCGCACCTCACTGCACTAAATATTGGGGAACAGACTTTTCCTCTGTTTCACTTAACTGCATTCAGCAACAGTTACAAAAACAAGAAATGCCGCAAGTAACGCTGTATCAGCAAATGGCTACTGACTTCGAGAAAGTACAAACAGCAGCTTTTGATGCAGTAATTCTGAACTCAGTTGTACAATATTTTCCGACTATTGATTATCTGATTAGTGTATTAAAAGGTGCTGTGCAGGCAACTGCTCCAGGTGGCTTTATCTTCATAGGGGATGTACGTAGTTTGCCACTTTTGCAAGCTTTCCATGCGTCAGTCCAACTGTATCAAGGTGAACCTTCCCTTACCTGCTTCGAGTTGCAGCAACGGGTACAAACACAAATATTTCAAGAAACAGAGTTAGTTATTGACCCAGCTTTTTTTAGTGCTATCAAGCAACACTTTCCGCAGATTAATCATGTGCAAATTCAACTGATGCGTGGAAAAGATCATAATGAGCTAACTCAGTTTCGTTATAATGTAGTACTTTATATTAGTACCGAAATTGTTAGTAATACTGAAGATTATTCAGTACTGAACTGGTCTGAAGATAATCTCACAGTCTCAGCAGTGCGTCAGTTATTAATTGAGAATCAACCAAAAATATTAAACATCATCAATGTACCTAATGCGCGGGTAATGTCAGCAGTTAAAACAGCAGAATGGCTAACAGACGTAGAAAGTTTTAAAACTGTGGGTCAATTACGTAAAGCTTTGCAAGAACTAGAAAATTTCGGAGTAGATCCAGAAGATTTCTATGTGCTAAACGTACCTTATAGCCTTGATATTACATGGTCACATTCAAGTACTGAAGGACATTATGATGTAGTTTTTGTACGGCAAGATGAAGTAGGTAAAAGAACTATTTTTCCTCATAGCACAACTCTCTCTCGTCCCTGGCAATCTTACGCCAATAATCCTCTACAAACCAAAGCAGCGCGTAAGTTAGTGCCACAGTTGCAGACTTACATAGCACAAAAACTGCCTGAGTACATGATGCCATCAGGTTTTGTAGTATTGGAGTCTTTACCTCTAACAGCTAATGGTAAAGTCAATCGCCGCGCCTTAAGAGCATTCCATAATGGAATAAAGCCCCAATTGCCTGAAAATTACATCGCACCTCGAACGCCTGTTGAACAAGTGCTGGTGAAAATTTTTGTTGAGGTTTTAGGACTTAAGAGCGTAGGAATTTATGATAATTTCTTTCAATTAGGGGGTCATTCATTACTAGCAACTCAGCTTGTCTCTAGAGTGCGCGACACCTTACACGTGGAGTTACCTTTACGTAGCGTATTTGAGGCATCAACAATTGCAGAATTATCTAAGGTAGTGGAAAGCTTTAAAGAAAGCAATGCTCAAAGTTTTGCCCCAGTTTTAGTACCACTATCTCGTGAAAGTCGGCGGATTAAGTTATCTTCCTTAAACGAAGAGAGCGTAAAACTTTAAAAAAAGATTCAGGCACTAGATTGAATTTTTACATTAAGAATCAATTTTGCTTTGGCTGCTGACAAACCAGCTTGTACTCCTTTTCAAGAGCCGCCAGCAGCTTTGACTGTAAGGATGACAGATACGGTTTGGCAAAATCCCCAATTCTTGCAACTGCAAAATACTTAAAACCCTTGATTTATCGTTACAATAGTATTAGTAGTTAATAACCCCCAGAGGGTTAGTCTGAGCGCTATTGAGCTTACTCGTCGTCAGGAGATTCCTTATCTTCTTCGTCATCCTTGTCAAAATTTGTATTGCTGAGGGGGACTTATGGGTGAATCGAAACGCCGCAAGGCAATATTAGGCAATCACTATGGTTTGCCTAATATTTTCAATGAAGTCCAATCAATGTGGACGCAGATTAATTTCTCGCTCAAGCGAGTCAAAGATTCTGATAGTGGATGTTTACTTGTTCAGTGTTCTAACAACGACCGAGGATTCCATCAAGACACTATTGCCCAAATTCAAAAAGAAATAGAAAATTGGAAATGTGATTTAGATATTCCTATCTTGATCCAAGTTCTCCCAAGGGGAGTTCAAAATTCAGGAACTAAACTTTTTGATGGGTTCGTTACCCTTTGGTGCAATTGTCCGGAATTTGAATTGTGGCGAGAAATATTTGAAAGTGAACTCGTTAAGTAAACTTTGTTGCATTAAATTATTGTTTCCTAACTGCACCATCATTTCTGTTGCCTCCACTCGATTTTGTACTCCCGTTCCACAGCCGCCAGTAATTTTGCCTGCAACGAAGATAAATAAGGTTTTGCTTGTTTCCCCAACCCCTGCAACAGCCAATCCACAGAAGAGTCACGGTTGGTTACTTGATGCAACTGCCGTAACCTCACACATAACTGCTGCATGAATCTACAATCTTCATCAAGTAATTCCAGTGATTTCAGGTGTTCGATTTTTACGGTATAGTCACCGTCCCATATCTGGAGTGTACAACTGTATTCTCCAACATGGCTGACTACGCCCCAATAACCCGCTTTACCTCTCAAGTCTGGATTATCTTTGGGCAGAAGAACGCATATCTCCCCAACGTGGTAAGGATTGGGTACTTTCGTCCTTTCGCGTATCCTATCTACAACATCTTTCACTATGCGACCAGATGGAATCTTATTGCCAGCTTGCTCTACTGCCTGTTGCCATACATCCGCTTGCACAGCAGGTTCCAACTCTGCTTTCGCCAAAAAACGCAATTGTCGTTCGTTGGTCGGCATTGGAATTTGCCGACCAATGGTCGGCAAAAACTTTTGAAGATTCTCATAAACCACAGTAGCCGAAATCTTTAAGTAAGCGGCATCACGACTATAATTGAAGCGATCTCGGCAGTATTCTTCAAAAGTACGGTGCGTGGAACGGTACAGCCGTCTGTCCCTCAACTCCATCAGCGCCTGACCTGCTGACAAAAATGCCCTTTATACCTGACGTTCCAATTGCAAGCGTAAGCTTTGTTCTTCATTTTAGCTGATTGACAAAATGCGCTTTTTCTTATTATTAATAGATGCCCTACAGCTTAAGTTCAATATTATAATCCCGATCTTCACTGGAAAAAACCTTTTCTCTCATGAGAGTTTATATGTAATTATTTTACCTTAAGCCTTCTATTCCATCGGCACTAAGTACCTACACACTTAAAACAATAGTGAATTGAATGGTGAATATTACAAAAGCCAAAAATGATACTTACAAAACTCACGCTGTTGTAATTGGTGGGAGTATTGCAGAGTTACTTAGCGCTACAGTACTTGCAAAATTTTTTTCTAAGGTCACTATTATTGATAGTGACGAGTTTTCCGATCAACCGATACCTCGGAAAGGAGTAGCACAGTCTGTTCAGCCTCATGTGCTGCTGGTCAAAGGGTACAGAATTATTGAAGAATTATTTCCTGGAATAGGTGAAGAATTACAGTTTAATGGTGCATTACCAATAGATTGGGCACAAGAATTTTTTAGGTTAGTCCCGAATGTCGGATGGGGTGCAATTGCTGCATCTCCCTCGGAATTTATTTCTTATACTTGTAGTCGTCCATTATTAGAGTGGACTATACGGAAAAGAGTCACTCAGTTAGGAAATGTATATTGGTTGCAGAGGCATCGTGCAACTGGCTTAGTATGTAATAACGAAAAAAAAATCACTGGCGTTTTGCTACATCCTGTTGGAGCAACAGAGGAGAGACTTGAAGAAGCTTCACTTGTTATTGATGCTAGCGGCAGAAACTCTTCTGCTCCTAAATGGCTAGAAAAGTTGAAATTTAGTTGTCCCCCTGAGAGTATAGTTGATCCACATTTAGGGTATTCCACAAGGCGTTATAAAAAAGTTGAAAATTTGGCATTTGAAGGGAAAGTAATGTTAATTCCTCAAGTCCCCCCTAATAACAAACGTTTAGGATATTTAGCAAGAATTGAAAATGGAGAATGGATTGCTACTCTTGGAGGTTACGGACGAGACTTTCCTCCAGTTGACGAGCAGGGTTTTTTAGAATTCGCCAATAGTTTACCGAGTTCCAAGTTTTACGAATTTATCAAAGATGCCGAGCCTATCTCTCCTATCTATGCTTATCGTGCTAATGCTAATCGACTCCGCCATTACGAAAAAATTGAATTGCCACTTGGCTTTTTAGCTTTAGGTGATGCTGTTTGTGCCTTATGCCCTGTTTATGGACAGGGTTTAACAGTTAGCTCACTTGCTGTACTAGTTTTACACAGTTGTTTGAAAAAGCAAAAAAATTGGTCGAAGGATGGCTATTTTTTATCTTCAAAATTTCAAAAGGAATTAGCTAAAAGCAATTTTCCCCATTGGAATGTAGCAACAATTCAAGATTCTGCTTTTCCTTCTACTTTTCCATCCATTCAGAAGCGAGGGTTATTGCATAATTTTACACAATGGTATAGCCAAAAATTTATTTTTGGAACTGTATCTTTTCCAGAAATGAACATTTTATTCCTGCAAGTTACTAATTTAGTTATCTCCCCACTAAAGCTTTTTAGCCCCAGAGCAATTTACTATACTCTAGTAAATAAATCTTGAAGAATAATTCAGTTATTTAGAATTCAAAAGCCAAACCAGAGACGTTTTCTATTAAGCGCTCTTGCTAACTTACTTTTTTGCAGGAAACGCAGGCTCTAAGAGAGCTTCACTAGTAATTTTCCAAGTCAGAATACAGTTAAGGTATTCTGACTCCAAAAGGGCTAAAGTCTGTTTTGATAATTACTATTTAGGGCGAAACTCTTGTTCCAAAACTTTTGACCAAATCTCTCTAGGTAGAAAACGTGAAATTCCAGAGATTACTTTATTATCCCATCGACCTGTAACAACATGAGAACTTTCTGAATTAAGAGCATTTAAAGCTTCCCTTGCTATTTCTGAAGGGTTATCCAAGCGTAGTGATTCTGCTTCATTGGAAAACTTATCAAAACTAGCTTTTTCATAAAATTGTGTATTTGTAGGGCCAGGACACACAGCAAGTACTTTGACTCCTGTCTTAGAATTCTCGGCCCACAAAGCTTCACTAAAGCTAAGGACAAAACTTTTTGTAGCGGCATAAACGGCCATATATGGCAACCCTTGAAAAGCCGCTATTGAGGAAATGTTAATAATATTGCCTCTGCCTTGTTGTATCATTTGAGGAAGAAACTGATAAGTTAAATCAACTAGTGCCGTTATATTCAATTGAATCATTTGTAGTTGTTTCGTTCGTTGACTTTCACTAAAAAGCCCATAGTCCCCCAGCCCAGCGTTATTAATTAAAGTATCAATACTAGTGATATTTTTTCAATCAGAGCATTAAAAATATCAACAGCCGCCGTTGTTATCGTCAAATCTTTCACTAAAGTGTGTACTTTGATTTTGTGTTCTTCTTGGAGTTTTTGGGCAAGCTCTTGAAGTTTTTCTTCACTTCTTGCCACTAAAACTAAATTATTTTTGCGGGCAGCTAATTCATTTGCAAATGCTGCTCCTATTCCTGAAGAAGCTCCTGTTATTAAAGCAGTAGTCATAAGTTTAATTTTGGAGTAAACCAGAGGTTAGTTATGCCCACAAATTTTAAAACAATTATAAAAATATGTCTAGTTGATTTAGGCTTATTTTGTATATTATTATTTAATAAAACCGTTACAGCCCAGATTGTTCCAGATAAAACTTTGCCTCAAAACTCTCTCGTTACAGTTTCTGATAATACTATTGAAATCACTGGAGGAACTAGAGCAGGGAATAATCTGTATCATAGCTTTCAGGAATTCTCTACTTCTACTGGTTCTTCTACTTTTTTCAAAAATGCTTTAGACATTCAAAACATTATTAACCGTGTAACAGGGAAGTCAATATCCAATATTGATGGGCTTATTAAAGCTAATGGTATTGCTAATCTATTTTTGATTAATCCGAATGGGATTATTTTTGGAAAAGATGCACGATTAGATATTGGAGGTTCATTTATAGCTAGCACAGCGACTACTTTGAAGTTTCCAAATAATTTGGATTTTAGTGCTACAAATCCTGGAAATACACCTTTACTAAGTATTAATACCCCAATAGGATTACAATATGGTACTGATCCAGGCGCAATTCAAGTAAAAGGTGATGGTCAAGGAACTAGAAAAACAAATCAACTATAGGAATCATATTTGATTTCTGAAAAGGACTGCGAGATAATACGGGTAGAAATATCTGTCTAATAACGAACAATGATAACCCAGCGTCTAGAAATGGCGAT
>NZ_JAAGOG010000233.1:0-10630 GCF_010747425.1 Nostoc sp. UIC 10630 | reverse complement strand
ACATACTCAAACTGAAAAACCTGTTTTTTAAGGGTTTTATCTGAAATCTTATTCAAAAATCAGATATGAGTCCTATATCACAGTTTGCGCTCATAAAATTGAGCTTTAACCTGGCTTGTTGAGCGAATCACTAACTTGAGTACCCGTATAAGTTGGAACCCAACCTTCGGCGATCGCAAAATAGCGTACTGCTTTGAAATTCAACGATGCAGTTGGACTGCACCAATGCTCAACGTCAGCGGGGATGTAAAGATAGTCTTGTGCCTGAACTAAAAGCTGTACCTGACTGCCATCAGGCCGCACGAAGCCATAGATCATTTCTCCTGCCAACACGTAGAGGGGTTCAGGCGCAGGATGAGTATGGTAACGGCCGTAGGTTGCTATTAGATGGTGAAGATTAAAGGAACCTGGATGCACATTTAGCAAGTCACACCAGATAGCACCATTTTCTTGCTGAAGAAATTCAAAAACGCTGTTATGGAGTTCTACGCAATAACGTTTCTCCGACTCAGTTAAAACGTCTTGGCTTAACAGATTGGGGAAGAGTAGCGATGTTCCTGGATCGTAGTGTCTGAGTTGAATGCCAAAAGGCGCAAGTTCACGAGCTATTTCGCCCAAATCGCTCTCAATTGTACCGTCGTCAAGTAGTAGGTTAGCCATGACAAAAAGACTAATTAACTGTTAAGAAAAGTATACTCTATCTTTGAGCTAAAAAACCACTATTCCCGACTGACAAACCGGGGAATGGGGAATGGGGAATAAATTCTTCCCAATGCCCATTTACAGAATATAATTTATCGCCAGAATGATGTTCATTGGTACCACTAGCATCTAAGCTAGTACGGGTGAACTATATACAGCATAGAATGTCTGACTTAATTCTGTTTTGGCATCGGCGCGATTTACGCATTTCTGACAACACGGGGCTGGCTGCGGCAAAACGGCGGAGTCCGAAGGTGGTGGGCGTGTTTTGCCTCGATCCACATATTCTAGAACGGGATGATGTTGCTCCTGTGAGAGTAACTTATATGATTGGCTGTTTGCAGAAACTCCAAGAGCGATATGCTCAAGTTGGTAGCCAGTTGTTAATACTCCACGCCGATCCTGTACAAGCTATACCAGCTTTAGCAGAGGCAATAAATGCCAAAGCTGTTTTTTGGAATTGGGATGTAGAACCTTATTCACAAGAACGCGATCGCACCGTTATCAATGCCCTCAAAGAAAAAGGTATTGAGTTTCTTGATCAAAACTGGGATCAAATCCTCAATTCCCCAGATGAGATCCGCACCGGTGGTAACAGTCCTTACACAGTTTATACCCCCTTCTGGAAAAATTGGATTACCAAACCGAAAGCGAACCCAGTTGAAACACTACAAAATGTTGAGGGATTAACAGAAGCTGAACAAGAAATTGCAAAACTTGCGGGTTCTTTGACATTACCTTCAGCTAAAGATTTAGGGTTTATTTGGGATGAACAATTAATTATTTCACCAGGAGAGGCGGCGGCACAAGAACGATTAGAAGAATTTACTAATAAAGCTATTACTGAATACCAAGAACAGAGAAATTTCCCCGCAGTTGACGGAACATCACAACTAAGTGCAGCATTGAAATTTGGCATAATTGGCATTCGCACCGTTTGGCAAGCCACCATCGAAGCACTAGAAAATAGTCGCAGTGAGGAAACAGCAGTTAATATTCGCACATGGCAACAGGAATTAGCCTGGCGGGAGTTTTATCAACATGCAATGTATAACTTCCCGGAATTAGCTGATGGTGCTTTCCGCGACACCTTTAAGAACTTTCCTTGGGAAACTAATGAAGAACATTTCCAAGCTTGGTGTGAAGGAAGAACTGGCTACCCTATTGTGGATGCAGCAATGCGCCAGATGAATGAAAGTGGCTGGATGCACAACCGTTGTCGAATGATTGTTGCGAGTTTCCTCACCAAAGACTTGCTAATTAATCCACAATTGGGAGAAAAATACTTTATGCAGAAGTTGATTGATGGAGATTTGTCTGCTAATAATGGCGGTTGGCAATGGAGTGCTTCTAGCGGTATGGACCCCAAACCTGTGCGAATTTTCAACCCAGCCAGTCAAACACAAAAATTTGATCCAGAAGGGGAATATATTCGGCAATGGGTATCAGAATTAAGGTCTGTAGATACAGAATACTTAGTTACTGGAAAAATTCCACCTTTAGAACGTCATGCTGTTGGCTATCCCGACCCAATTGTGGATCATAAAATACAACAAAACCAGTTTAAACTGCGTTATCAACAACAAAAAAGTATTAGTGGTGGTGAGTAAGATAGTTAGTTGTTAATATTTATTCATAACATCTCTGGCTAATCAACCTTACTTCAAAAACGTTTGTAGTCATGACTGAAGTCCTGATTTTGCTCGCGTAGCGTCTTGGAGAAAGGACTAAAGTCTTTACTACAAACATATCAAATATTTTAACGGGTATCAGATTACGTCTTGATAGGTACACGAGAAATTGTCCATAACACGATCAAAAAGATTAAGTAAATTGCGCCAACCAATCCAAACTCAATCAGAGGAATATAGGTTACTTCGTAAATTCTACCCAAGCCGCGTTCAGTAAGTCCATAAACGACCATTACACTGACTAAAAAGGCTGCGTAGATAGTACGTTTAGTCCAGATACCAACAGGTAGACCGTGGAGTTGGGTAAGTACTAAAATGCCAAAAAAACCAAAGAGAAATGTTGGCCACTTGCTTTGTCCTAGCATCAAAGATACAATTACACTATGTAAAACCACTGTAATTTCTAAAGTGAATGTCCACCAACGGTTGACATGGGCGCGGTTGAATATCAACGACGATTGGAGCAGAAGCAAGAACATATAGAGAAAACCAATTAAGTGCCCTACAGTTGCTTCCATTGGATGATACCAGAAGGTGTAGATGGCGGCAAAGGAGAAAAAGTAGCCGTGGTACAGCTTGATAATTTGCAAAAACTGTTGATGGAATGGAACAGAATTGCCAAAAAACAAACCGCGTCGAGGCGTTTCTAAAATCAGTACGAACACCAGTAACAGTACAACTGCACCTTGAGAAGCCCAAATTGAAGTATCTTGAGCGAGAGCATCATACCAAATGTAGGTCTGGAGGAAGTGTAAAGCGATAAATATACCATTAATGGCAAGCATGAGGTAATTTATCGGGTGCAGGGCTGATTTGTATTTCAACTGCGATCGCTGCGCCCACAAGATACACGCCCAGATGCTAAACTGATGCCCAATGTACATACCCCAAGCTGTCGTTCGACTCCAAAAGGTTGGTTGGGGAAGCTTCCAGTAGTACCAGTTTAATCCTTGGTCAGGAAGTTTGATTATGCTTGCAGGAATGCTCCCACCGATCCAAATTGCGTAGGTTAGGAGGATGCTTACAAAGATGCCTAAAAATAATACTCGGCGACCTGTCATATTATTAATTTTTAATTCGTAATTCGTAATTCGTAATGACGCTCGTTCGCGGAGCGTGTCGCAGACAAGACTCGCTAACGTAATTCGTAATGTTTAATAACAGGGGGAGAATAATCTTATCAAAGTCCTCCTTTTTAAGAAGGATTTAGGAGGATATAAAGTTTTGGATACATCAGTAATAACTTTAGATCCTCTAAGATATAGATGTTAGGCTACACGTTCTTTGTTTGATTCAGATGCACTTTTAGTAACTCGTAAACTAAGAACCAAAGCTACGATCATTACTAAAAATCCGCTCAAAAAAGGAGAATCACTCCCAAATTTCATAAAACTAATCCCTGCCCAAGTTGGCCCAACGATGCGTGCTAAGGCAGAGCAAGAACTGGCAATTCCTAATATTTGTCCTTGCTCTTCTGGGGCAGTCATCTGGGAAATTAGGCTATTCAATAGTGGTTGACTGACACTAATTCCCCATGCCACAAGTGTAGTAGCGACCAACAATAAACTTAAGCTTTGTGAGAATCCAATTAGCAGTAATCCTAAACCTAAACCTAATATCCCCAAGGTAAGTAATTTGATTTCACCAAAGTTTTTCTTGAGGAATCCGATTAGTCCTCCTTGAACGATTGTGCTAACAATCCCCATGAAAGCAAAAAGATAACTAGTTTGTTGAGGGCCCCAGTTTAATTGCTGCTTAGACCATAAAGCTAATGTAGAGTCCATAGCTGCAACTGCAAAGGTAACAAAAAAGTAGATGCCTACAAGCACACAAAACTGTGGACGCTGTGACAGTTGTAATAAGTTCAGGCGTCGCCGGCGGTGGCGATTAGCTTGCAGTTTGGCTTTAGTTTCAGAATTTAGAGATTCAGGAAGTAACGTCAAAGCACAAAGCAATGCGAATAAAGATAATCCACCTGAGAACAACGACGGTAAATGAAAGTTAGCGTTGTCTGGATCTGACCCGATGAGAAGACCTCCAATAGCTGGGCCAAGAATGAAGCCAAGACCAAAAGCTGCTCCGATTATGCCCATACCACGGGCTCTATTCGTTGGCGTGGTAATATCTGCGATATATGCCTGAGCAGTACTAATATTTCCTGCCATAATTCCCGCAAGACTACGAGCAAGAAACAACATCCATAATGAGTTAGCAAAGCCTAAGCCTGTGTATGCTATTACAGAACCGAATAAGGTCAGTAATAAAACCGGACGACGACCGTAGCGATCGCTAAATCTGCCCCATACTGGTGCAAATAAGAACTGCATTAAAGAATAAATAGCTACAAGTAGAGTGGCTTCATTAGGTTTTGCGCCGAATTGTTCAGCATACAAAGGCAGTATCGGCAGAATAATTCCGAAGCCCAGCAGGTCTATAAATACAGTCAAAAATAAGACCAATATAGGCCTGCTATTATTTTTGCTCTCCATAGTGCAATTCCCTTTTATAAAAAATATGTGTAACTTGGATTGGTTGTATGCATAGCAGGGAATGCTCAATCGTAAAGACCCATTGAATGCAATCAGTAATCAGTTCAAGCAAAATGCGTGTATTTGAGCGTGGTTGAGCGAAATAGCGTGGAATAAACCCATTATGAAAATTAAGCCAGTAATACTACTAATAAAAGCAACTACGATTTCGTGCTTCCGTATAGCTTTTTGTATCTTAGCTTCTATGATGTGTTCGACTTCTTTGTATGACATTGACTTGAATTTGGCTAAAGATCAAAATGTTGCGGAACTTACGTCTGATAGAAGTTGGAGTATGTTTGGAACTTCAAACTTCTTCAATCACGAGCTATTTCGACGCTGTGTGAGCCTCAAAATAAGTCGTATTGATCGTGACGTTAACGAGTATTGCTAACATCATTCGTAATTACAATCAGTGCTAGATGATTTCCGTAAAATAAATTACCCGATCGACCTATTGAGCAGGGTAAAGGCATCTAAAGTATAAGAATCCTTTAATAGCAAGGGTTTTGGCTTTTTTTGAGTTAGCCTATTTTTCGTCAATATCCTTATACAGCATGAATTTCTGAAATCCCGTGCGATCGCCCTGATCTATTGAGTTAGTTGTGATTCCCTAATGGGAAAATGACTGTTCGATCTGGTAATTTCTTATTCAAAAATCTCCTTAGCTCTGGACTAATGACTGATAGCGACACGAGAAAGCGAGTCCACGTAAGCATTGCTACGGGGATCTTACTACTCAAAGTGCCTCGGAAAAAGTATGTTGGAGACCACCCAATCAGAGATTTTGGTGTGGGCTACTGTACCCTCTTCCAAATTACGAATTAGAATTAATTATTTGGCTAAGTTACGTTGGCGTAGCTTCAAAACAGCACCAGAAACACCAAAAGCTAATATTGCCAAGGTATAAGTCGATTCGGGAACTGCAAGAATACTTACTTGATTAATGGCCAAACCGAATTGGGGAGCAGAACTACTAAAAACTAGCCGTGAGATGTTTGGAGTGTCACTACGAACTCCCAAGAACACTGCCGAATTATCTAATGCTAAGGACGAAATATTTGGAACTGAGAAACTAGCCAACAGGTTATTGGTGCTATCAAAAGCATTGAGAAAAGTTTCAATTTTCAATTTACTACTGTCTATAGCTATCTGAGCCCCAGCGCCAAAAACAGGCTGGGCAAAACTAATTGTTAAAGGTTCACCGTTACCCTTAGTACCAGGATCAGGAGTACCAGGAGGAAGAGGGATAAAACCTGTAGGATCTATACCTCCAAAGAGAATAAAATCACCTGAAGCGAAGTTACTCCGAATTCCAGGGGAAGGTAAAGTTTGAAAAACAAACGGTGGAGTAACCCGAGGATTATTAGTTGGAGCTATATTTATATCTAACCCTAAACCACCTTGGGATGTTGTTGAGAAAGAATTAGGCAAGAAAACAGAAAAGTCAGGAGCCGAGGGATTGAATACTTTACCCAAACTTCCCCAATTGACTTGATCGTTGCCTTCTAAACCAGCGCGTTCCGTTACTAAAAATGTAGCTGCATTAACTGGTAATGGGAGAATTGTGACTATAGCTGTAATTACGGTTAAATATTTTACAGACAGCTTCTTGAATAATGGATTGATTGTAAATTGCACCAAGCTCACTCCTTAATTTTGTAGAATAATATCATTAAAATAGGATAATTCAACACCAAAAATTAAACAGTATGTTTTTCATGTCAAACGTATCGAATTTATAGAACTCTTACTAAATAAAGCTTCTAGCTATAAAATAGCCTAAATTATCAAACGCTAGCCCCCTTTCTGTTAAAGGATTATTATACATTGTATGCGTTTACCCTAGTGTGTTGGGTCGAGAGATTTGAAGCAACTGCCATATTCAATGAATATGTTGCAAAAATTTTTGGTTTTTCAGTATTTTTCGTCCTAAATTATTAGTCAAACATCAAAATTTGGCTTTAAAATCTAGCTTTGAATACCTAAATAATAGAAAAGCGTAAAATTTTAAAAGATAACGCCTGTTTTTGCCGTACAGCAATATTTTCAGGTTTCAAGCAGATTGATTTAGGATATAAAGTACTGAATAACCAAACTTTTTGAGGGCTAGCTGGTGAGAGTTGACACAATTCATACTTTTACCAGCCCAACCTCATTCTGTTTTTGCAACATAACTTTTATCCTGGGGTACAAAGACAATTACTCGTGTCTGTACCACTCTCAATTTGTTATGTGTAAACTAATAGTCAGTGCTTCCACAACAAATCTACAATAAAGGGCAAAAAGCTTTAACTTGTCATGGAGATATAACCCGTAGAACTTTACACCAACTGGATACTCAAATTGGATGAGAGATTTTCAATGAAGGCGAGTTGATTTCCTAAGAAAGACAAGTTACCGCTAGAAGAGTCGTAGGTAAAGTCACTAAGATTAGTAGTACCAAACCCTGCTTTAGAAACTTGGATTACGTCACTCTGACCAAAGTTGTAATCTGTAATGGTGTCAATACCATCATTAACATTATTGAAAACAAACTTATCGGCACCAAAACCACCGGTGAGAATATCGTTACCTTTTCCACCGATGATGGTGTCATTACCGAAGCCACCGGAGATAGTGTCATTACCATCTTTACCTTCTAATCGGTTATTTTGGCTATCGCCAGTAATGCTGTCACTTGCATTTGTACCGATGAGATTATCAAAGTTGAGTACATTAAATGTTATTGTCCCCAGACTAGGAACATTAAGGGCAGAGATAGTTTGCTCCTGTAAGTTAGCGATGACAGATACACCAGCAACAGATTGAGAGGAATCTATGGTGTTATTCGCAACGCCAGCATCAGCAATAACTGTTTCTACTTTAAATACTGTGTCTGTTCCGAAGCCGCCAGCTTTGGTGATTTGTCCTACACCTGATAGGGTGATGGCTTTGCCTAGTTTGCTGTAGTCTGCTGTATCTAAACCATCTCCACCATTAATGCTGTCGTTACCCCGACTGCCCTTGAAAGTATCATCGCCTGCACCACCTATCAATGTGTCATTGCCATCTCCACCATCAATCAGGTCGTTGGCATCTCTACCATCAATTAGGTCATTCCCAGCGAGACCAGATAACTGGTTGTTTTGGCCGTCGCCCTTAAGGGAGTCATTGTTACTTGTGCCAATGACATTGGCAAAGTTAACTACATTAAATGTTAATGTTCCCAAACCAGGAACGTTAAGAGCAGAGATAGTTTGGGCTTCTAAGTCAGCAACGGCAGCGACCCCAGACAAAGATTGAGATGCATCTATAGTGTTGTTAGCAACACTAGCATCAGCGATTACCCTATCTACTTTAAAGACTGTATCTGTTCCAAAACCCCCAGCTTTAGTAATTGTCCCTACACCTGAGAGGGTAATTTTCTTGCCTAAGCTACTGTAATCTGCTGTATCAAAGCCATCACCACCATTAATGCTGTCGTCACCTTGACTGCCTCTAAATGTGTCATTGCCGCCATTGCCTGTTAATTTATTATTTTGGCGATCGCCAGCAATGAAGTCATCTCCATTTGTGCCGATTACATCGTCAAAGTTAACTACAGTAAATGGTAATGTCCCTAGACCAGGAACGTTATTAGCTGTCAATGTTTGGCTTTGTAGGTTAACTGTGATTGATACACCAGCTAAAGATGCGGAAGCATCTATAGTGTTATTGGCAACAGTAGAATCAGCAATAATCTTTTCTACATTCAATAGTTGGTCTTGTCCTAATCCACCAGCTTTAGTAACTGTCCCTACTCCTGAGAGGGTAATAGTTTGACCTAGTTTGCTGTAGTCTGCGGTATCTGTACCGACTCCACCATCAATCTTGTCATTGCCCTGACTACCCTTAAAGGTGTCATTACCATTACCACCAAACAACGTATCACTGCCTTCACCACCATCAATGATGTCATTGCCACCTTTACCATCAATCAGGTCATTACCAGCAAGACCAGATAACTGGTTATTTTGACCATCGCCCTTAAGGGTGTCATCGTTAATTGTGCCGATAATGTTGTCAAAGTTAACTACATTAAATGTCAATGTTCCTAAACCAGGAACGTTAAGAGCAGAGATGGTTTGGGCTTCTAAGTCGGCAACAGCAGCTACTCCAGACAAAGATTGAGAGGCATCTATAGTATTGTTGGCAACACTAGCATCAGCAATAACCTTATCTACTTTCAAGAGTTGGTCTTGGCCCAATCCACCAGCTTTGATAACTGTCCCTACACCTGAGAGGGTAATAGTTTTACCTAATTTGCTGTAGTCTGCTGTATCAAAGCCAGCCCCACCATCAATGTTGTCGTTACCCTGACCACCCTTAAAGGTGTCATCGCCATCTCCACCGAACAATGTATCATTGCCATCTCCACCATCAATCAGGTCATTGCCACCTCTACCATCAATCAGGTCGTTGCCAGCAAGACCAGTTAATTGGTTATTTTGGCTGTCGCCTTTAAGGGTGTCATCGTTATTTGTGCCGATAACGTTGTCAAAGTTGACTACATTAAATGTCAATGTTCCCAAACCAGGAACGTTAAGAGCAGAGATGGTTTGGGCTTCTAAGTCAGCAACAGCAGCTACCCCAGGCAAAGATTGAGAGGCATCTATAGTGTTGTTGGCAACAGTTGCATCTGCAATTACCCTATCTACTTTAAAGACTGTATCTGTTCCAAAACCCCCAGCTTTGGTAATTGTTCCTACACCTGAGAGGGTAATTTTTGTGCCTAAGTTGCTGTAGTCTGCGGTATCAAAGCCATCACCACCATCAATGCTGTCGTCACCTCGACTGCCCTTGAATGTATCATTGCCGCCATTACCAGCCAAAGTATCGTTGCCTTCTCCACCATCAATGATGTCATTTCCAAGGTCCCCGGAGATGTTGTCATTGCCTGCACGACCAGAAATCTGATCGTCACCACTAGTACCCACCAAAAAGTCATTGTTAGGAGTACCAACAATAATGGACATAATGTATAACCTTTATAGTTTTGCAGATCAAATTTATTTGATCGTTGTAATACTCGCATAATACAATGATCGCAATTATAAATTTCTGATGAAATAAGCCTAAATATAATTAATCCTGTTTTATATCTCTGGCGAAATAAAAATACTGCTCACTCTGAAATTATTATGACCTCTTTAAGGCTCTCAAAAATGCCTGCACAAAAGTGTCGCAATTTTTGAAAACCAACTATATACAAAACTTATTATCGGTACAACATGATCATGATATATGTAACAAAAATAGGCTGTTCCAGGATATCCTTATAAGAGCGAATAAGCCTTCTTTAGCGGCAAGCAATGCTGTGCCCCTATGAAAAATGTCGTCTTTCAAGTTCTCTATATTTGGTATATCTTGCCAATGAGTAATTCTTAAAATACGTTTTTTAATCAAGATATATTGCACATTGTGCTTAATCTATTTTTTAAAATTGATTTAGGATTGATATAGCTGTTAGTTATTATCAAAAAACTGTTGTAATAAATTTTCTAGATTTTAATAATAAGTGATTATTTGGACTTGATATTACCTCTTGTAATAGAAAGCAGAGTGGGGGAGATGAGGAGGATGAGGGAGATCAAGATAATAACTCCCAACTCCCTATTCTATTTTTCAATTACTAGTAGTTCGCCAAGTGAACTTGGCGGGGTAAAGGGTAAAGGGGAAGGTGGGGGC